>JAAYCX010000080.1 GCA_012729555.1 Acidobacteriota bacterium | reverse complement strand
CGCGAATATCAGAGTGATCAACCGTCGCAAAAGCAGTCTCGACTGCCGCCTGCTCTGCTTCACCGGAAAGGCAAAAGCTCTATAGGGTTTAATGCCCATTACTTGACAGGTCGTTCCATATCAGGAGGGGGCGTGAAGGGAGCCCGCCGCGCAGATTTCGCTTTATTCCGATCGATTGTGCAGTAAAATCCCCCTTCCGCCGGCTTTGGAAATATCAGGCGCGCGGGATCCATCGAAAGGGAGGAGAGGAACATCCATGGCGCTGATCATTGCAATTGCCTATTTCCTGCTGCTGAGCGTCGGCACCAGCCTCTGGCTCAGGAGCAGGGTGAAATCGGGGAGCGACTTCGTCACCGGCGGGGGGACCCTCCCCTGGCCCCTGGTCACCGCGGGCTTCGTACTGGCCCCCCTCGGGAGCGGCCACACCCTTTCGCTGTGGGAATCGTCGGCCGACATCGGCGCCTCCGTCCTCTGGTGGGCCATCATGTCCGGCGGCATCTTCGTGCCCCTCTTCCTGCTCTGGTTCGGTCCCTGGTTCCGCCGTCTCCAGGTGCAGACCTTCCCGGAGGGGATGGGCAGGATCTTCGGGGAGAAGATCGGCTGGATGATCTCGGCCGTGTTCCCCGCCCAGCTGATGGGCATCTGCATCGCGGAGGTGTCGGCCACGGCCGCGGCGCTCTACGCCCTGGGCGGGGGCGCGCTCCCGCTCGCTCCCCACTGCATCCTGATCGCCGTCGTCCTGACCATCATCTACATCATCGCCGCCGGCCTGATGCAGGTGGCGTGGATGAACCTGTTCAACGCCACCATGCTGATCGCGGGCTCCTTCATGGCCGTCTTCTGGACCGGCTCCTGGCTCGCGGGGCGCGGCGGGTGGGAGAGGATCGCCGGTTTCTACGCCTCCGAGGGCGCCTCCTGGAAGACCAGCGTCTTCAATTTCTCGCCCGAGGTCATCTTCACCCTCATCTTCCCCTGCCTGATCCTGACCGTGTTCATGCAGAGCGCGTCCCAGGTGCAGAACCAGCCGATGCTGATGGCGCGTTCGGAATCGGACATCCGCCGGGGGGTGTTCTGGGCCGCCCTTGTCAACAGCTTCGCCGCCTACCCCTGGGTCATCCTGGCCCTGGTCGGCATGGCGATCCCGACCGTCGCCGCCACCGGGGCCAAGCTCTCCGTGCCCGCGCTCGCGCTCGAGGCCTTCCCCCCCTGGATGGTGGGGATCCTGATGATCGCCCTGCTGGCCGCCACCCTGTCCACCACGGCGGGGCTGATCCTGGCGTCCTCGCACATCATCGTGCACGACATCTTCAAGCGGGCGTGCAACCCGCGGATGAGCGACCGCACTTTCCTCACCCTCACCCGCACGATGATAGGCGTCTGCGCCGTACTGGTCATCATCCCCGCCCTCAAGCTGGGGAGCCCCGTTTTTTCGATCTTCATGTGGACCTTCTCCTTCGCGATCCCGGTCTTCGGCGTCTACCTGATCGGGATGCTCTGGAAGGTGAACAAGTACGCGGCCTGGATCACCATTTCGGCCGGGTACCTGGCGAATTTCTACTGGACATTCGCGTCCCCGACCTGGCTCCCCTCCTACCTGAGCCTCAACCTGTATCCCACGACCTTCGCCACGCTCCTGTTCGGCATCGGGCTCAACCTCATCCTCCCCGGGGAGCCGGGATACCTGCGGCAGCTCAAGGCGAGGGAAGCGGCTTCCGGGAGGCGGGCGGCGGAAGCGTAAGTGTCCGTTATCGCGTTATCGAAGGGGGAATGAACGATGGCATGGCCGTGGAAAATTCTGTTGTTTCAGTTTTGCGTGACCCTGGGGATGGCCGTGATCTTCTATATCCTCTGGCGGCTGGCCCATCGCGGAAGATCGTGGTAGCCGCTCGCCAAAAGTAAAGGACGTGCACCGATGCAGGCATTGGATTCTGTCGTCGCCTATTATTTATGCGCTATCATGCTGGTCCTGGGCCTCATCACCGCCGTGGGCGCCGCGCGCCAGCACGCCGCGAATAAACGGAAATAGGCCTCGGGCCCCCTGCCCGTCACGGGCAGGGGGCCCTCCCTCTTCCCGGCCGGCCGAAAGCGCTACAGGAGGGAGTCCTCCCCCGTCTCCCCGGTGCGGATCCGCACCGCGTCCTCGAGGGCGTAGACGAAGACCTTCCCGTCCCCGATCTCTCCCGTCCGGGCCGCCGCGCAGATCGCCTTGAGCGCCTCCGCGCACTGTTCGTCGGGGACCGCCGCCTCCACCTTCACCTTGGGGATCAGATCGAAGCTGTATTCCGATCCCCGGTAGCGCTCGACCTGCCCCTTCTGCCGGCCCGCCCCGCGCACCTCGCTGACGGTGAGGCCGACAACCCCGACGTCGGAAAGCGCATGCTTCACCTGCTCGAGCCGATGCGGCCGGACAATCGCGCAAATCATCTTCATGTCGATTCCTCCCTTTCTGCTTTCGGGGAAAGGACCCCGCTCCCTAGCCGATGGCGTCACTCCCCCGTTCCCCGGTCCGGATGCGGATGCAGTCGGGCAGGTCCAGGATGAAGATCTTCCCGTCCCCGATCTGCCCCGACTTGGCGCCTTCGACGATGGCCCCGACCGTCTTCTCCGTGAAATCGTCGTTCACCGCGATCTCCAGCCGCACCTTCTTCAGGAGGTTCACCTCCACGTCCACCCCGCGGTACGATTCGTGGTACCCCTTCTGCTGCCCGCACCCGAGCGAGTTCGTCACCGACATCTTGAACACTTCCGCCTTGTACAGCGACTTCTTCACGTCGCTGAGCTTGTGCGGCTGTATGTACGCTACGATCAGTTTCATGATTCCCTCTCCTTGATTTCCCTTCGATTCACCCGGCGCCCCGGCGGACCCCGCCTACTCCGTCATGAACACCTGGAACCCCGCATACGCCTCGTTGCCGTGCTCCTCGATATCCAGGCCCTTGATCTCCTCCTCGGCGCTCACCCGCAGCCCGACCGTCTTCTTGAGCGCGAGGAACAGGACCAGCCCCAGCCCGAACGCCCACACGAACGCCGTGCCCGCGCCCAGCAGCTGGACCCCCAGCTGTTTGAAGCCGTGCCCGTAGAACAGCCCGCTCGTCGTCGAAAAGAGCCCGAAGGAGAGCGTGCCCCACAGCCCGTTCACCGCGTGCACGCTCACCGCGCCCACCGGGTCGTCCACCTTCAGCACGTAATCGAGCAGCATCACGCTCAACACCACCAGGACCCCCGCCATCGCCCCGATCGCGATCGCCCCCATCGGAGACACGCCGTCGCACGGTGCCGTGATCGCCACCAGCCCCGCCAGCGCCCCGTTGAGCGTCATCGAGATGTCGGGCTTCCGGAGCACCGTCCACGACGTGATCAGGGCCATGACCGTCCCCGCCGCCGCCGCCAGGTTGGTCGTCACCGCGATGTACCCGATCGACCCGTTCCCCGCCGTCGTGCTCCCGGGGTTGAACCCGAACCACCCGAACCAGAGGATGAAGACTCCCAGGGTGGCCAGCGGCATGCTGTGCCCCAAAATCGCGTTCGGCTTCCCTTCCTTCGTATACTTTCCCAGCCTCGGGCCCAGCACGATCGCGCCGGCCAGCGCCAGCCACCCCCCGACCGAGTGCACCACCGTCGATCCCGCGAAATCGTGGAACCCCCTCGCCGCCAGCCAGCTGTCATTGTCCGTCAGCAGCAGGTTCCCCCACGCCCACGAGCCGAACACCGGGTAGATCACCAGCGTGATCACGGCGCTGTAGACCAGGTAGGACCCGAACTTCGTCCGCTCGGCCATAGCCCCCGACACGATCGTGGCCGCGGTGGCCGCGAACACCGTCTGGAAGATCAGAAACGTCCATTCCCACGGCGTCCCCATCTCCACGCCCTTGAGGCCGAACAGCGTCGTCCCGAACAGACCGTTGGTCGCCCCGAACATCAGGCCGAACCCCACCAGGAAGAACGCCAGGCTTCCCACCGAGAAATCCATCAGGTTCTTCATCAGGATGTTCACCGCGTTTTTGGCCCGCGTGAACCCCGTCTCCACCAGCGCGAAACCTGCCTGCATGAAAAACACCAGGAACGCCGCCAGGCACGTCCACACGATATTCAGGTTCGTCTGGAGTTCCTCCTTCACCGCCGCCGCTTCCGTCCCCGCGTCCGCGGCCGCGGCCGCGGCCGCAAACACCGTCACCCATCCGGCCACCCTCAGGCAGCCCCGCACCTTCCCTGCCGTCTCCATGGTCTTCACCACCCCGTTTCCTTTCCCGGTTTCAACCTAAAAACTCTTCGAGATACCGATGCCGAACCACGCATTGCTCCGGTCCGTCATCCCGTCCCCGATCCCGTCGTCGATCATCGTCGAGAAGTTGAAGCTCGGCGTCAGCGTCACGTGTTTCAGATCCAGCGGCACGCCTACCTTCATCGTGAAATCGTTCATCCGCGTCTCCTCGACCCCGAAGTATCCCGCGTTGTACCCCGCTCCCCCGATCCCGACGCTCGCGCCGAGGCTCACACCCATCGAGCATCCGTTCGCCCACTCGGCCACTCCCTCAAAGCTGTGCCCGGCGCCGATCTGGATATAGCTGCCGTCCACCTCGTTCACATCGCGGTACCACTTGATCGACGGCGCGAGCGGTACGTCGAAACTCAACCCGCCGTATATCTCCGTCGTCGGGGAGAAACCGGTGTTCGGGAAGAGGTAATGGATCACCCCCGCCGAAAACCCCACCTTCTCGCCGAGGCTCCGGGAATAATCGAGGGCATAGTCCACTTCGCTGAACTCCCCGCGCCGGTCGTCGGTCAGGTCGTTGTTCGACCAGATCGACCCCGTGAACCCGTAGGCGCTCCCCGACACGTTCGTCTGCATCACGCTCTCGGGATTGACCGGCTGCCCCCGCCACACGTACTTGCCCGCGTAGTCCACCGACACCGCCGCGCTCAGCACCTTCCCCCCGTCCTCGGCGGCCGCCGCCGCCACGCCGACCGCCATCACCAGCACCGCCGCCTTCACCCTCCAGCCCCATATTCCCCGCTCTCTCATCCTCGAATCTCCCTTTCGGTCTCAGGTTTCCTTGGCGCCTCCCCGGAGACCTCGTTCCGGGGTTTCGCGATACGAACTCCTCCTTTGCAAGACCCATGCCAACGGCGCGCCCGGGCGGTTTTAACGACGCATCTCGCGTTTTATGAGCAGTTTGCCAGCGATACGCCCCCGCGGCCCCGAAAAGCTTCATTCATACAGTTTTGTATCTTCTGATGCTTTTTAATTCATTATCGTATCTCCCGCGGCCTTCCGACCTCCCCCGGGGGCGGACGATCCCGGGCCGCGGACCGGGAGGCTCCGGGTTCAAACTACATTTATGTATCGGAGCGCAATAATTTCACAGTTTGGTAATCCCCGGATCCGCACCCGAAGGATGGGGGCAAAGTAGAAGTTTGGACATTCGTTTGGCACCGGGTTATGATAGGCTCGATTTTTTCACAGAGGTGAACCATGAATCGGAAGAGAATGGTGTTTTGCCTGGTAGGATTGTGCCTGGTTTGCTGTCTGGCCTTCGGCGTGTTCGCTGCCGACGGTGTGGGAGACTTTTCGGGGACATGGATCCTGGACGGCAAGAAGAGCGATCCCGCCCCCAAGTTCATCGCCAACCTGGGAGCCCCGGGCAGCGCGGACCGGGGGGGCGGCGGCTTCGGCGGCGGGATGGGCGGGATGGGCGGCGGCATGGGGGGCATGGGCGGCGGCATGGGCGGCATGGGCGGCGGATTCCCGGGAGGGTTCCCCGGGCCCAAGAGCAAGGCGCCCGAGGCCCCGGCCGAGCCACCCCCCCTGGTCATCGAACAGACCGCGGGCTCGATCAGGGTCACCAATACCGTGAACGGGAGGCCCATCATCGAAAATTTCCCGCTCGACGGCGAGGAAAAGGTGGAAATGGTGCCGGTGCCCAATTCCGAGCAGCAGGGGAAGAAAAAAACGAAGGTGTCCCTGAAGAAAAACAAGCTCAAGATCCAGGAAGTCACGGAGACCGCCGCGACGCGGAACGAGATCAAGAAGGAATTCGAGCTCTCCGACGGGGGAAAGACCCTGACCCTGAAGATCAAGACGACGAATCAGATGGGGATGATGGTCAACCAGACGGAACAAAAGCTGGTTTACCACAAGCCGTAGCCGGGTCCGGAAGGGTCAGGGCCGCTCCCCCGGGGATGGTTCCGGCCGGTCCGGGGGAGCGCCGCTGCGGCGATATCTCTCAAGGGCCGCCTTCAACCGGTCGAGTTGCGCCTCCAGCCCCGCAAGGGCCGCGGCCAGTGCACCGGTCCGCTCCCCCCTGGCCGCCTCCTCCACCGCCGTGATCGCGGCGGTCGCCGGGTGGGCGCCCAGGTAGATGATCGTGTTTTTCAGCCTGTGGGCGTCGTCGCGCACCCGATCGGTCTTCCCCGCCGAGAGCGCCTCCCGCATCGACCCGACCATCCGATCAGCCTCTTCGAAGAAGCCGTCCACCATATCCAGGAAGAAATCGAATTTTCCGAAACAGCGGCCGACCGCCTCCTCGAGATCGAACGCGGCACGCGGGAGGGAGCCGCCGGCCGATCCGGAGGGCGCGATCTCCTCCTCCGTCGGCCGGGAGTGCCCCCCGCCGGAATCCCCGGGTTCCCCCAGGAATTCGACCAGGTCGATGAGGGACTCCGCCTGGATCGGCTTTCCGATATAGGCGTCCATGCCCGCCGCCAGGCAGCGCTCCGTATCCCCCTTGAGCGTGTGCGCCGTGATCGCGATGATGGGCAGGCAGGCCTTACCCGGATCGGGCAGCGCCCGGATCTCGGCCGTCGCCTGGAAGCCGTCCATCACCGGCATCTGAACGTCCATCAGCACCACGTCGTAGGCGTTGCGGCGGACCATCTCCACCGCCCTCCGGCCGTCCGGGGCGAGGTCGACGACGTGCCCCCGTTTCTCGAGCACGTAGGCCGCCAGCTTCTGGTTGGTCGGGGTATCCTCGGCCAGCAGCACGCGCAGGATGCGGCCGGGCGCCGGTGTAAGGATGGGTCGCGGCGCCGGGGGAGCATCGGCCGCAGCGCCGGCGGGGGCCTGGAGGCGCACGGTGAAATGAAACGTGCTCCCCTCCCCCGCCGTACTCTCCACCCACAGCCGCCCGCCCATCAACTCCACCAGCCTCCGGGAAATGGTCAGGCCCAGCCCGGAACCGCCGTAATCCCGGGTGGTGGAGGCGTCGGCCTGGGTGAAGGCCGAAAAGATGCGCTCCCGGTCCTCTTCCGGGATCCCGATCCCCGTATCCGACACCGAAAACTCCAGCACCAGGGCCTCCGGGGTGCGCTCCGTGATTCCGGCCTCGATGACGATCCTCCCCCGGCGGGTGAACTTGACGGCGTTGTCGACCAGGTTGATCAGGACCTGGCGGAGGCGCAGGGGGTCCCCGACCAGGCGTCCGGGCACCGCCGGCGACAGGTGGTACACGAGCGCGAGCCCCTTCTCCCGGGCCTGGACCCGCATCGTTTTGACCACCTGCTCCACCGTCGCGTCGAGGTTGAACGGGGTGGACTCCAGCTCGAAGCGCCCCGCCTCGACGCGCGAAAGGTCGAGGATTTCGTTCAGCAGGTCGAGCAGGGAGAGCGCGGACTCCCTGGCCGTCTCGAGGCAGTCCCGCACCATCGGGTCCAGCGGCTCGGCCAGGGCCAGATCGGTCATGCCGAGGACGGCATTCATGGGGGTCCGGAGTTCGTGGCTCATGTTGGCCAAAAACCGGCTCTTGGCGACGCTGGCGGACTCCGCCGCCCTGCGCGATTCGATGTGCTGCAGGGCCAGGGAGGTGATCGCCGCCAGCTGGCGGATGCGGTACTCGTCCTCCGGGGTGAAATCCCCGGCGCTCTCGCAGTCGCCGACGATGATGGAGCCCGTCATGCGCCCCCGGGAATCGATGAGGGGAACGCCGATATACTGGCTTTCGCGCCCGCGGACCGGGTCCACGTTCCGCCAGGTCGTCCGCCCGCGCAACACGCTGCACGACGCCGGCGTCCCTTCCGCCTGTGCCAGCAGTTTCAGGCAGACGCCGCAATTGAGGCACTCGCGTCTCGCTCCCCCCCCGGGGTGCGATCCCTCGTGTGCGATCGCGTTGACGCGGAACTGGCCGTCGACACGCCCCGCGCCCGAACAGCATATGCGCGCGGAAGAGAGCCGGCGTCCCGCTTCCGCGACGGTTTTCAGCAGATCCTCGACTTCGGTCTGCGCCACCACCCCCGCCATGACCTCCGCCAGCAGGAGGTTCTTCTGGGCGGAACGGGCGAGCGCCGTTTCATACCGCTTGCGCTCGACGGCGTGGTAAAGCGTCTGCACCAGCTGACGCGCGGCGGCCTGTCCCTTGGGCACGTAGTCCTGGGCCCCCCGGCGTACCGCCTCCAGGCCGAAGGCCTCGTCCTCCCGGCCGGTCAGGACGACGATGGGCACGTGCCCCGCCGCGGCGCACACCTGATCGAGGGTTCCGAGCCCCTCGCTGTCGGGGAGTTCCAGGTCGAGCAGGACCGCATCGACCGCCGTGCTCCCGAGAATATCCAGCGCCCTGTCGAGGCGTTCCACGTGAAGGACTTCCGGAGCGTTCGGGACCCCGGCTATCGACTCCCGGAGCAGAAGGGCCTCCGCCGCGTTGTCCTCCACGAGCAGGACGCGAAGCGGGTCCTGGAGTCTTTGGTCATTGCTCATCCCGAGGCCTTCGGCAGCCGGGCGACGCCCAGCCAGAATTCCCCGATCGTGGACATGATGCGCAGGAACTGTCCGAAGTCGACCGGCTTGGGAATGTAACAGTTGGCATGCAGCCGGTAAGCCTGGAGGATATCCCCCTCGTCCTGCGACGTGGTGAGCACCACGACCGGTATTTCGGCCAGCGCCGCGTCCCCCTTGATCTCGCCGAGGAGCCGGCGGCCGTCCTTTCCCGGGAGGTTGAGGTCCAGGAAGATGATGTCGGGACGCGGGGCATCGGCATGCGGCCCCTTCTTATGGAGGAACTCCAGGGCGTCCGCCCCGTCCGATACCACGTGCAACCGGTTGGGGACGCGGGTCTGTTCCAGCGCCTCTTCCGTCAGCGCCACGTCCGCGGGATTGTCCTCTACGAGCAGAATCTCCACCGGAGGCCACGATCGCGCCTGAGCATACATACCCCTTGCCGCCCCCTGAAGCACTGTGATGAGTGTTCGGAATATCTTCCCCCCCGACCGGGGCCCCGATCAATGCGTACTTCTGCCCAACCGCCCGTACGTAGAATTACCCACCACGAATCGGGCAGGGAGTCTAATCGTTGACGGTTTTCAGGTAGACGTTGCGTGCCATGATCCCGAGCATGACGGGCCAGAAGAGAACGATCAGCAGCCCCAGCCCGAGGCGCACCGCGAACCGGCCGCCGATGGGAAAAGCCGCCAGCGTGAAGAGAAATCCGATAATCCAGAGACTCAGGAAAAATTGCATGCCGCCTCCCTCAACGGTCACCCCGTTCCTGCCGGCGCTTCCGCTTCCTGCGCTGAAGCGGGCGCCCGACGCCGGCCATTATCCCCGGGCTGTCGACGGCTTGTCCAGTTCCGAGCGCACCGCCAGCCGGATCTGTTCGTACAGGTAGGGCTTCGGCAGACACCCTCCGGCTCCCAGGTTGCGCGCCGCGCCGATCCGGGCGGCGTCCGCATACCCCGTGGCGATGAGCGCTTTCTGCCGGGGGTGGATCCGGAGGACCCGTCGCAGCGTCTCCACCCCGTCGATCCCCGGCTCCATGTGCATGTCGAGAACCAGCAGGTCGGCCGAAGCGCGGCTGAGGTACCGCAGGGCCTCCTCGCCGCTGCCGACCGCGCATACCGAGTAGCCCAGTCTGCCCAGGATCCTGGACGCGATCTGCCTCTGCTCCTCGACGTCGTCCACGACCAGGATCCGCTCCCCCTTCCCCCCCCCGGCTCCGGCGACGGCGGGGGTTTCCTCCCGAGGCGCTTCCTCCGAGAGGGGGAGGCGCACGGTGAACACCGTCCCCTTCCCCTCGACGCTGTCGACCTCGATGGTGCCGCCGTGGTCCTGCACCGATCCCCACACCACCGACATTCCCAGGCCGGTGCCGCTTCGTCCCATGGTCTTCTTGGTATAGAAGGGCTCATAGATGCGGTCCAGGTCCTCCTCGGCGATGCCGATCCCCGTGTCGGCCACCCGGAGCAGCGCATATTCCCGCGCCCCGGGACCGCCGTCCGCCGCCGGCGCTTCGGGAACGCGGCGCTTTTCGGTGAGAATGCCGAGGCGCCCGCCGTCGGGCATCGCCTCCGCGGCGTTCGACGCCAGGTTCATGATCACCTTGGACAGGTGAAAGAAGGATCCCCGGACATACAGGGGGTCTTCGGCCAGGCACAGGTCGACCTCCACTCCGGGGTGGTAGGCCCGCAGCTGCCGGAATTCCGGGCCGGCGCAATAGTCGCCGACGACGGCAGTGAGGCTGACGATGTCGGTGGCGACGACCCCGTTCCGGGAAAGGGTCACCATGTCATTGACGATCGCCGCGGCCTTGATCCCCGATTTCCGGATGTTTTCGAGGATGTCCCGCATCGGGCTGTCCGCGGGGAGGTCCTCGAGGAGAAGGTCCGGGTACCCGACGATGCTTCCGAGGGTGTTGTTCAGGTCGTGCGCGACCCCGCCCGCGAGCTTCCCGATCGATTCCATCCTGCGCGCCGTCTGCAGGCTGCGCTCCAGCCGGCCGCGCTCTTCCTCGGCCCTCCGGCGCTCCTCCATCTCCTGTTCGAGACGCCGGTTATTCTCCGCCAGCGTCCCGTTCTGCCGCTCCAGGGAGCGCACGAGATCTTCCATCTGGTGGCTGACCGCACCGAGCGCACCGATCACGATGCCGCCCGCCAGGGCCAGGGCCATCATCCCGTTGATCCAGTCGGCGGTCGAACGGGGGAAGGCCCCGGGGTCATGATCGAAGACCAGCCCCCCCGCCATCACGCCCACGGCGACGGCCGCGAGGACCACGAGGCAGAGGAAGGCGGTGGCGGTCCCGGTCCGCCGGCCGAAGAAGAGGGTGGCCAGGATACAGGCGCATAGGAGGGCGACCGGCCCGAAGGCGAGGAAGCCCCAGGAGAGCAGCGCCGCGAGCCCCAGCAGGAAACAGCTCAGGACGACCACCGCGGCCCTGAAGTCGAACCGGAGCCGCCGGCGGAAACCCAGGGTGACCAGCAGGAGGAGGTAAAGGGCGACATGCAGCGCCATCACCGGGTGCCACCCCGTGGCGAGGGACCGGGCGAGCGAACTGAGAAGCGCGAAGATTCCGATGACGGCGATGGCGCGGATGCTGCGATCGAGCTGCTGATCGCGCATCCGTTCTACACGGGCGGACGTTTCGTTCATGGGAAGATGCGCGCCTCTCCACGGGGCTCATGCCCTCCCGGACCGACCGGAAGGGCACCGGCCGCCTCTCTTATCGGTCGGCCGGCCGGGGGATCTGTAGGGGATTCAGTCCATTCCCGAATTTTTGGCGGCGTCGGACGGGGGGGTCGCCCCGTGGTCACGATTCTCCCTTGAGGCGGGTGATTTCGCGCTGGATCTCTTCCCACATGTGGCCGTGCAGGTGGATCCTCACCCGGCAGAAGGGGCATTCGAGCAGGGCCCCCCGGATCAGGGATTCCAGCCGGTATTCCTGCTTCCGTCCGCAGAGGGGGCAGGTGATGGGCAACAGTTCCGTGTGCATCCGGGCCTCCCGTTCTCCAGGCCCCATTATACGCCCGTCGACCGGAAACCCTTACTGCGGATCGATAAGATCCCCGGGATTTCTCACGAAAAAGGAGATACGGCCGTTGGAATGGCGCACATCGACCGCCTTTCGCCGCCGCAGTTCGCTCACCTCCCTGCTGAGGGTCTCCCGGGCGCACCCCACCATGCGCGCCATCTGGGAGAGGTTCATGTCGATCCGCACCCCATCCCCGGTCGCAACCCCGATGCGGCCGGAGAGCCAGGCGAGGCCCGTACGCACCTTGTCCCGGACGTGGGTGCAGCCGAGCACCTCCATCTGGGTCCAGGCGTCGTCGCAGCGGCGGGCCACCGCCTCGAGCAGCATGCGGCACGACCGTGGGTCCTCGAGCGCGCGCCGGAACTTTCTCTCGGGCAGCTTCAGCAGCACCGACCGACGCGTCGCCCGGGCGCTGAAGGTCGCCGGGCAGCCGCTCAGCAACGCCCCCTCGCCGAAAAATTCGCCGGGGCCCAGGATGGCGATCAGGGTCTCCCGGCCGTCAGGCGATACCCGCGTCAGCGCGATCTCCCCCTGCTCGACCATGTAGAGGCAGGTCAGGATCTCCCCCTGGCTGAAAAGAACGGTGTTCCGCTTGAGCCTGACGGGGGTGCAGTCCTTTCCAAAGCGCTGGTCCATCGACTCGTACAGGATCGACATCGGGCTCGGGCCGCCGCCGTTCGCGTATGGCGGGCCGACGGGCAACGGGGGTGGAATGTTCATGCGTGTTCATCCTCTGCAATACCGGGTTTCGGAAACGGGTTCGTTTCGGGCCTGCGCGCCCGGCCCGTTCCCGGGCCTGGCCGCGCATGCGACAACCCTTTAAGATATGCAAGGAGCGTGCCAGCCCGCGCCAAAGACTGAAATCTTTTATATTCAATATTTACAAGGTTGCCGGGGCCGGGACCCTGGACGGGCGCGGGAGGTTTCGCCCCGTTGCCGGGAACTTTTCCCGTCCGGGCCGGTTCCGAAGTTTTTGCTTTGAAATCGGCGCGGAGGGTGCTATAAATCGCGCCGCATTATCAAGGAGAGGTGACTTATGGCTATGGTTGCGGTATTAGGTGGACTGTTTGCCGGTGCGTTAGTGCTCGCCGGGGTTCGTTCCGCGGTGCGCGGAAAGAAAACGAAGCCCGACACTTCGATTCTTCATTAATACACCCTCATCATGGTTTGCCGGGGCCCGTGCCGCACGAAACGGCACGGGCCCTTCCTTTTTTTTGGCCGCCGCCTACTTCCCTTCCTCCAGGGTTTTCCGGAACTCCTTGGCCTCGGCCGCCAGCTGTTTCTCCAGCCACTTGGGGTAGATCGACTTTTTGGGCGATTCCCAGGTCTTGAGTTCGTGCATCCAGGGCGCCCGCTCGACGAACTCGTCGTGCGCGAACGGCACCGGCGGGTGACAGGTCCAGGTCGGGTCGAATTCGTTTTTGATCTTGAGCATCCACTCGTGGTAGTTCGGCCCGTACATCGGCCCGGTGAGGTACAGGGGCTGATGCGGCCCGATCAGCGCGGTATAGAACCGGTGGTCGATGTTCATCTTGGAGGTTTCCAGGTAGAAGTGGTCGACTCCGGTCGTGTCCTCGTCCTGGTCCCAGTAGATCAGGAATTCGGAATAACCCTGGTACCCCAGTTCGAAGGTCTGGAACCACCCCGGGTCGCCGTGATCGGGCATCAGCGGCGGCGTGTACTTCTTCTTCAGCTCCGCGTACACCGGCCCGTGCTCGGTCGCCTGCTTGAGGGTCTCGATCACGTAGTCGACCGAGACGTAGGAGCCGCACATCAACCACATCCCGGCCGAATCGGCGTTCTTGATCCAGGACTCGTCGCTCGGCTTGGTACGCCGCGGCTGGCCGCCCAGTTCCATCATGATGTCGTTCAGGACGTTTTCGTCGTAGGTCAGCTGCTCTTCGCTGGTGAAGCCGATCAGCAGCACGCGCACGATGTGGAAGTTGGCCACCGTTTCCGGCGTCTCCTTCAGCCACAGGTCCCAGAACTCCTCCTTGCACTCCGCCTTGGCGATCGCGCGCCAGAAGAGGGGGACCTTGGTGACCGCGCCGCCGATTTCGGCCTTGCAGATCTCGTACATCGCCTTCACCTGCGCTTCCTTGCTGGGCATGATGTAGTTGATCCACTTGACCCGCTTTTCGGGGAGCGCCAGCGCCGTGTTGGGCGAGATCCCGGTAGGCTGGAGCTTTTCGGGCTGGAACGGCAGGACCTTGACCGCCATCTTGGTCACGATCCCGAGGCATCCGCGCAGTCCGGTATACCCGCGCAGGATTCCGCGCAGGTCGGGCCCGATGCCGTCCCCCCAGAACCAGTCGTCGCCGACCGCCAGGGACCCCATCTTGAGGATTTCGCCGTCGGGGAGGACCATTTCCGTACCGAGGATGCGGCGGTGCGGGAGCCCGATCCGGTGGCTGAGGGGGGACCAGCCGTCCCCGATCAGGTTGGCGATGACGGACGCCTGGGCCCCGCCGCCGCCGATGACGACGTAACCGCCGCGGCGGAGGCATTCCTCCTGGAACTGCGAATAGACCACGCCGCTGCCGACCACGGCGTACCAGTGCTTTTCGTCGAATTCGAAGTCGTTCAGCCGCTTCAGGTCGACGAGCAGCTCGTTTTCCACGTGGCAGTGGGACCGGGGGCCGTAGAACCCCGTGCTGTACGGGACGTAGGGAATCGTGTAGCGGATGCAGATCTTGACGATCTTCTGGACCTCTTCCGTGTTCTTCGGCAGGATGACGGCGCCCGGGATCTTGGTCATCACGCGCTCGTATCCCGTCCCGTTTTCATACCCCGCGGGACCCGACTGGTACCCCTGGCAGATGACGGGGTCGTCGGACAGGAACCTGGCCCCGACGACGGCCTCCAACGCTTTGTACGCTTCCTTTAAAATGGCCATGATTTCCTCCTATGCGTCCAGGGATGCAGCAATGAGTTCGGAAAAGTCCATCACCCTCACCGCGTCGCCGCCTTCGCGGGCGGCCTGTGAGAAGTTGTTTTTGCACCAGGGGCATGCAGAAACCAGGACCTCGGCTCCAATTTCCTTCACCTCTTCCAGCCGGTGTTTCGCCGAGGAGGAGGCGAGTGTGGGGAACGCCTCTTTCGTTCCCCGGCCGGCGCCGCAGCAGAAGGCGTTCTCCCGGATCCGGATCATCTCCACGAAATCGACCCCCGGGATGTTGGCGATGACGTTTCTCGGCTGCGCGTAGAGCCCCTGCGTCCCGCGCCGGCGCTTGAGCGGCGGGGACACCGTCCCCATCCAGCCGCGTTCGCCGCTCCAGGGGGTCCACGGGTCCGCCAGGCGGCTGATGCTGCAGGAATCGTGATAGGTCACGCGCGCGCCGACCGGCCGGGTCATCTTGAGCGCCCCCTGCCGGAGCAGTTCATCCGCCAGCTCCGTCAGGTGCACCACCTCGAACGGGAGATCGGAGGTGGCGATATTGAGGAGCTTCGGGTACTCGACCTTCCACATCCGGTACCCTTCCGCGCAGGAGAGGAGCACCCGCCGGGCGCCCGTTGCCTTGACCCTGTCGATGTTGCGACGGGCCAGTTCGCGGGCCTCGTCGAGCATGCCGACCGACTGCAGGGTGTTGCCGCAGCACCACTCGTCCTCCATCAGCATGAACGGGGTGCCGGTGGCGTTGAGGATCTTCGCCGTGGCGCGGGCGATTTCCGGGTTCGTGTAGGACGCGGTGCACCCGACGAAGTAAAGGAGATCGGCCTTGTCCGCCACCTGGATATCGGGGGTCAGCCACCCCTTCCGGTCCCCGTGCTCCGAGCCGAAGCAGTTGTGGGAAGCGGCGATGTTCCGGGCGATCTTTTTGTGCGCCGGCATCGGCCCGGCGCCGTCCTGGACCGCCTTCACGCGCATCGCCTCGAGCGAGAGCCCGATTTCCAGATCCAGGTTTCTCTTGCAGGCGACGTCGCAGGCGCCGCACAGCGGGTCGGCGTAGACGATTTCCAGCAGCTTGGGGGTCCAGTCGAGCTTTTTCTCGACCATGGCGTGCCCGATTCTCATCTTGCCGAACGCGCCGTAGGAATCGAAATCGTTCCACACGTTGCTGGGGCAGCGCGTGCTGAACTTCACGCCCGGCATGTAGGTGTGCTCCACCCAGTAGCACCCCTTGCACTTGATGCACCGGCTCATGTCGTATTTGTAATTATTCAGATCGGTTGTTTCCAGATTCACTTTCGTCGGCATCGTCCCCTCCCTAAAAACACAGGTTGCCCGGGTTCATGATGTTATTGGGATCGAAAATCTTCTTCACCCGCTTGAGCCCCATGACGTAACTGGCCGCTCGTTCGTAGACCATCGGCGCCAGATCGCCGTATGGCCGGGTAAAGAGGGCGCCCTCGCTGATGAGGGCCCGTGCCGCATCCAGGTAGAGCGCGGCGATGCACGCCTCGTCCTTCCTGTCGTAGAAGAAGGTGAATTCCACCTGGCAGGCGCGGTTGTGTTCTATGGGCTGGATGTAGCTCCCGATATCGGCCACGGGATACCCGTACTGGGGGGCGATCGATTCCACGATCTCCACGAACCTCGGCGTATCTTCCGGCCTGGCGATGAAAAACAGGCTCTGGGACGCCCCCTGCCAGCGGTTCTTCCAGTAGGGGCCGTCGGCGGGCCAGGGGTTGCGGAGGAGGGGAAGCATCCGGTTTCCCAATCCGGGGAATCCCGGGAGCGCTTCGTCGATCGTCAGGCTCCGGAATTCGTTCTTGACGAGTTCCCTGAGGAGATTGACTTCATAGGCGATTTTTTCCTCCGGACGGCGCACCAGCCCGCTGATGACGATGACCAGGGTCCAGGGGGGCAGGGTCGCCCGCAGCCTCTCGAAATCGTCGGGGAAATTCTCCGCGACGAGGGCCGCCAGGTCGGTCTGGTTCAGGAGCACCACCTCCTGGCCGACCCGGCGCGGCAGCAGGCGATAGAGAAATTCCTGCGCCTGCCCGAGGTCGTCCACCGGGACGAAGAACACCTTGTCCTTTTTGGTGCCGTGGACGATCTTCAGATTGGTCCAGGTCACGACCCCCATGGTGCCCTGGGCCCCCTGGACGAAGCGGTAAAAATCGATCCCGGGGCCGGAAGGGTTGCCGCCGTGCGAACCGGAATCCGGGTATCCGTTGACGCTGGCCGAACCCAGCCTGAAGATCTCGCCCGTAGGCCAGACCACCTCGAACGCCTGCATCGGTTCTCCGTAGTCGTAGACGGTGTTCGTCGGCACTTCCCGGTCCAGGAAATCGGAGAGCACCGACCGGTCCGCGTACGGCGCCAGGGGCATGATGACCCTCATCTCCTGCTTCGCCAGCTCCGCCGTCAGCTGCCCCCAGGTCACTCCGGCCTCGATGCGCACCTGCTTGAGGTCCCGGTCGATTTCCAGGATCCGGTTCATCCTGGAGAGATCGATGACGACTCCCCCCTGTTTGGGGATGGCGCCGCCGTTCGGGTGTACCCCGGAAGAGAGCGGGACCACGGGGATGTTCTTCCCGTTGGACCATTTCAGGATTTCGCTCACCTCTGCCGAGCTTGTCGGCCAGGCCACCAGTTCCGGCCTCCCCGGGGGTACCAGGCTGAGGTCCCGGGAGTACCGGAGCAGGACGTCCTCCGCATCGCTCACATTCTCCCGGCCCACTATCTTCGCCAACTCATCCTTATGCTTCATCATTCCTCCTTTTGGTTTTCGCGCGGGGTCACTCCCGGATGGGTCAGATGGACTCCAGGACCAGGGCGATCCCCTGGCCGCCGCCGATGCACATGGTCACCAGCCCGTAGCGCAGCTTCCGGCGCCTCAGGGCGTAGGCACAGGTCAGGGTCAGGATCGCCCCGGTCGCGCCCAGCGGATGCCCCAGCGCGATGGCGTTCCCCATGGGGTTGACCTTTTCGGGATCGATCCCCATCTTCTCGAACTCGCGGACGCACGCCAGCGACTGCGGCGCGAACGCCTCGTTGATCTCGACGATGTCGATGCGGTCCCCCCCGATTCCGGCGTGCTCGAGCGCCTTGCGGGTGGCCGGAACGGGGCCGATCCCCATGACCCGGGGGTCCACCCCCGCCACCCCGTACCCGATGATGCGGCAGAGGGGTCGGAGCCCGTGGCTTTCGGCGTCCGATTCCAGCCCGAGCACCATGGCCGCGGCGCTGTCGACCACCGCGCTGGCGTTCCCGGCGGTGATGACCCCGCCCGATTCAAACGCGGGAGGCAGCTTCGCCATCGTCTCGAGCGACGGGTTCTCCAGGATGTGGGTGTCGTACTTCACCGTGAAGGCCGGACGCCCCCCCCCCTGGTTCACGGTCACCGGCTCGATCTCCTCGTCGAAGTGCCCGGCGTCGCGCGCTTTTTTGGCGTTCACGTGGGAGCGGTAGCCGAAGAGGTCGCATTCCTCGCGCGTGATCCCGTACCGCCGCCCCAGCTCCTCCCCGGTGTTGGCCATGGCCAGCTTGGCGCTCGGGTCGTAGAGGCACATCAGCAGCGCGTCCTGCAGATGGGTGCCCGCCGCGAGGGCCCGGGTGTCCACGGGACCGTACTTCTGGACCGCGTTACCCACCTTTTTGCCCCGGGCGTTGTAGAGCACGAAGGGGTACTGCATGCTCTCGCTCCCCCCCACCACGTAGAAGGGGCGCGCCTCGTCGTGCCGGAGCCCGGCGAGGATCATCTCCGAAGCCACGCTGATGGCCTCGGCCCCGCTTCCGCAGATGCGGGCCACGGTCAGGGCGGGCACGTCCTCGCCCAGCCCCCCGCGCCAGCGGGCGCCCTGCGCCCCGTAGATGGAGTCGCGGTGGCTGTGCGCCGCCATCCCCATGACCACGTGCCCGATGAGGCCCTTGTCGACGGGGGTGTGGGCGAGCGCCGCCTTGACCGCCATCCCGCCGAGCTGGGTCGTCGTGAAACGCGTGAACAGCCCCGGGGCCTTGTTGTTGTGCAGAATATCCGCTCTCGGCAGCCTGCGGCCGCCGTCGAGGACGACGATCGATTTTTCCTTCGCCATAGTCGCTTCCCCCCTACTCGTGTATGAAGGCGGCCGGGACACGCGGGCCGTTCGTTGTGAAGTTCTTGATGCCGATATCCGCATCGACCGTCGCCCGGGCATCGGCAAACGCCGCGGCCTCAACCCGGAGCCCCTCGTCAAGGGGGAGTGCGAGTCCCCGGGTCACCGCGTCCACCAGGATGGCGTCGATCCGGAGCGACCGGTGACCGAGGTCCACCTCCGGGATCGCTTCGGGGACGGAAACGGGGGCCGGGTCGACCGGCCGGAGCTTCACCTTTCCGGCGACATGCCCGCGGATGAGGTCCTTGGCCGCCCGGCAGGGGTCCGCGACCGGTTCCCCGTGCGCCCAGCCGATGGCACACGCCTCCGCGGCGTCCGCCACGCGCCCCGTGCGCATCAGTTCGAGCGCGCGCTCCACGCCGATGAGGCGCGGGAGGCGCTGCGTGGCGCCGTAGCCCGGCACGACCCCGAGGTTGACCTCGGGCTGGGCCAGGCGCACGTTCGGGCCGACGACCCTGCCGTGGCAGGCGAGGGCGAATTCCGCCCCGCCCCCCATCACCGGGCCGTCGAGTGCGGCGACCACCGGCTTGGACATCCCGGAGATCTTCTTGAGCACGGGATACGCCTTCAGGCAGATCCCCTCGGCCGCCTCGCGCGTCTCGAGCGAGGTGAACTGGTTGACGTCGGCCCCGGCAAGGGAGCCGTCGTAGCTCGTGAAGATGATTCCCGCGACGGCCGCGTCCGCCCCGAGCTCATCGATAGCGCTCCCGATCTCCTCGACCGTCCTCATGGTGAGCGCGTTCCGGGCCTCGGGCCGGAAGACCCGCACCACCCCGATATCCCCGTCGCGCTCCACCTTCACGTCGCGCCGGTAGGGGATCAGCGCCTTCCCCGCGACGCATGCGGGGACCGGGAAATCGGGGTATTTCCGCTTGAAGCCGAGGCAGAGTTCGGCGACCCGGTCCGCCCCCAGCCGGCTCCCGAGGTCCAGCATCCCCTCCGCGAACCCGAGCGACATGCGGATGAGCCAGTTGAGCTCGGTCGGTTCACACACCCCGTTCTCGGCCACGGCGTAGGATCTCCCCAGCAGGACCGCCAGCATGCGGTCGAGGACCTCCTTCTGCTGGGATTCCGTAAAGCGGGCGTCACCCGGAGCCTTGGGGTCGTGCCACGGCTGGTTCCCCTGCCGGATGAGCAGGGCCGGAGGCTCAAACCAGGGCGTGCCGGTTCTGGAATCGCGCATGAGCTCCTGGCAGTGCGCCACCAGGAGGTTGCCGCGGGTCAGGTCCATGACATTGAACGGGCCGCCGCCGCCGACGGCGTCGTTGACGATCCGGTCGACCTGGGCGGGGGTGGCGATCCCGTCCTCGACGATGCGCACCGCTTCGCTGATGTAGTTACAGAAGATGTCGTCCGCGGCGAAAGCCTCGACATCGGCCGTCAGGATCGGCACCTTCCCCAGGGACTTGAGCACCGATACCATCCGCTCGCTCAGGGCTGCGTCCCCGGAGGGCACGACCTCGATCGGCGTCGTGCGCCAGGCCGGGAAAAAGGGGTGGTTCACGAAACAGCGCTCCGGGCGGAGCGCCCCCGCCGCGATCCACGCCCTCGGGATCCCCGAAGTGGCGAAGCCGATCAGGCAGTCGGGCCCCACGATCTTCTCGAGGTTGGCCAGAATGGCCTTTTTCGTCTCGAGGTTTTCGGTGGCGGCCTCGAGGACATAGTCGCAGGTCGCCAGGTCCCCGATCTCCATGGTGGGGGTCAGCATGGCGCGGATCGCTTTTGCCGCCCCCGGGCTCATCTTGCCCCGCCCCAGGGCCTTCGAGACATACCCTTCGATGCGCCGGACTCCCGCGTCCAGGGCTTCCCGGTTGATGTCCAGGAGGAACACCGCCCCCCCCTCCCCCGCAGCCAGGGAAGAGAGGAACCCGTAAGCCAGGTCGGGCCCGATGGAGCCCGAACCGATCACTCCTACTCTCATTGTCAACTCCTTCCCTAAAAGGCGCCCCGAGTCTGCTTCCGTGACCTCAGACCGGCATATCCTCAGGCGCGGCTCGGCTCTCCTCGCCGCGCATCCCCAGGATAAACAACAAAATAGTCAACAGAATCGAGCGGTACGACGTGTCTGATAACGTGGCGTTGAAACCGGCGGGAAAAGGGACCCCCTCCCTGCCGTTCTATACCCGAAAATCCCGTTAAAACCGTGCGCACGATGCCAGGCGGTCGACAGGTAGAAACACCACAAACCTAATCTTTGCAACAACATGCCGCCATCGCCGCAGACCTTCAACCGTTGGTCAAAGCAGGTGGACACTGGACCCGTCCACTGCGGTCTACCTTCCATCAGGTGAAACCGCCTTGTCAAGCGAAAACCCGTAACCGCACGGAAACGCCCCGGGAAATAATTACGTTGACAGCCGAGAAGGCATTTTCTTAACATGAAACCAACTCTTATTGAGGTTTTAGGATGGCAAGGAAAGGTATTAAAAAGGACGCTCCTCTGGTATGCCCCCTGTCGGGCAAGGCGTGCATCAACTGCGCCCTCTATCGGGGGAGGCATTTCAACCTGTGCTTTCAGGATCACCACCGGGGGGACGACCAGAAGGGCACCGGTCCGCTGAAGAGCATGGGATTTCCGGCCGCCGCCCGCATCGTCAAGTGCGATCAGTGCGAGACCGGGTATTGGGTGTTAGACTCCTAGCCGCAAGTGTCGGGTTTCAAGGGCTCTCCTGTTCATGATCCGCACAGCCAGCCAGGAAATCCGCCCCTTCGGGGAGAACCCGGGGCTTGACGCAGTTTTGCATCCGGCAATGCCCGAACTGAGAACAAGGGCATTTTTTTCATCAGCTTAAGGGAATCCAGCAGCGAAACGGCTCCACTCCCGGGGAGGGGGTTTTTTGTCGATCAGCCCGGGACAGAGCCACGAAAGGTGCACCAATCGGGTGTCAGTGCCACAAGCGGGGCCGCAAGCCGGTTTTCTGTTCATAAAGGCGGCGCGTTTCCCCTTTCCGTCGGGGGCGGTTTCCTCAGCCCCCCCGGGGGGGGAACAAACTGAACAATCAAGGGGGTCCAAGCGGAAATGAAGACCATAACCACTGATTTCAACTATCTGGCAGCAAAAACGGCCGAGGAAGCGCTCGACCTGCTGTGCGAACACAAGGACGATGACTACAGGATCATCGCGGGCGGCCAGTCCCTGGCCACGGCGATGAAGCACCGGTTGATCGCGCCCGAATACATCCTCGATATCAAGGGGGTCTCGGATCTCGATTACATCCGGTTCGACGAACAGGAGGGACTGAAGATCGGGGCG
The DNA here is from genome assembly GCA_012729555.1 of Acidobacteriota bacterium. Taxonomy (NCBI): domain Bacteria; kingdom Pseudomonadati; phylum Acidobacteriota; species Acidobacteriota bacterium. The sequence continues at coordinate 22,484 of JAAYCX010000080.1, read as the reverse complement.
CTGGCCACCCACCGGGCGGTCGAGAAATCGCCCATCGTGCGCGAAAAGTACGGGGTGCTGTGCGAAATGGAGGAGAATGTCGCCTCCGTCGAAACCCGGAACTGGGGCACCCTGATGGGCGACCTCTGCAACGCCGACCCGGCGGTGGACCCGGCCCCCCCCCTCATCGTGCTGGATGCGAAAATCACCGTCGCCAGCAAGGGGGAGGAGAGAAAGGTGCCCGCGGAGGAGTTCGCCGTGGACTTCTTCGAGACCACGGTCCAGCCCGGCGAGATGGCGACCGAAATCCGGGTCCCGCCCCTGCCGCCCAACAGCGGCGTCCATTTCATGAAATACTCCCAGATCCACGGGGATTACGCCCTGGCTTCCGCCGCGGTCCTCATCACCCTCGACGGCAGCAAAGAGCAATGTGTCAATGCCAGAATCGCCCTCGGCGGGGTGGGAACCACGCCCATCCGGGCCAAAAAAGCCGAAGAAACATTGAAAGGTAAGAAGATCACCGACGAGGTGCTGGCCGAGGCGGCCGCGGTCGCGAGCGAAGAAACCAGCCCTATCTCCGGGATCGAAGCGTCGGCGGAATACAAGAAAGATCTGGCGGGGACTTTGGTGAAACGAGTGGGGAAAGAAGCCCTGGAGAGAGCCCGGAGGGCCTGATCCTTTGACACATGGGAGAACGCTATGAAACAGCAGTTGAACATCGTCGTTAATGGAGAGCCGCATGAGCTCTTTATTGAACCGAAGACTCTTCTCGTCCAGGTCCTGAGGGAGCACTTGGGCCTCACGGGAACCCATCAGGCCTGCGACAGCAGTTCCTGCGCGGCCTGCACCGTCGTCGTCGACGGGATGGCGGTCAAATCCTGTTCCATCCTGGCCCTGCAGGTCAACGGCAGGGAGGTTACGACCGTCGAAGGACTGGCGCAGGGGAAAAACCTGCATCCCATCCAGCAGGCCTTCATCGACAACTGGGCCTTCCAGTGCGGGTTCTGCACCTCCGGCCAGATCATGGCCACCAAGGCGCTGCTCGACGAGAATGCCGATCCGACGAGAGAGGAGATCCAGGCGCAACTGGACGGACACCTCTGCCGCTGCACCGGGTACAACATGATCAACGAGGCCGTGCGCGACGCGGCCAAGAGGCTCAAGGCACGGAAGGATCTGGAGTCGCAGAAGTGGCTGCAGACGGCAAAGTCAGGGAAGGGGGCGAAATGAAAGAATTTTCCATCATAGGCAAACCGACACCAAACGTTGACGGCCCGGCGAAGGTTACGGGGGAGGCCCAGTACACCATCGATATGACCCTGCCCCACATGCTATACGGCAAACTCCTCCGGAGCCCCTACCCGCACGCCAAGATCCTCAGCATCGACACGAGCGAAGCGGAAAAGCTGCAGGGGGTGAAAGCCGTCATCACCGGAAAGGACACCCCCGGGGGCAAATGGGGACTCTGGCGACGCTTCCGCGAGCTTTCCGACCAGCAGGCGCTGGCCACCGACAAGGTGCGCTTCATCGGGGACCCGGTGGCGGCCGTAGCCGCGACCTCGGAGGAGATCGCCGAGAAGGCGCTCGACCTGATCGAGGTCGATTACGAACCTCTGCCCGCCGTCTTCGATCCGATCGAGGCGATCAAGGACGACGCCCCGATGGTGCACGAGGATTTCCCGAGCAACATCAACGCGACGCGCCACATCGAGTGGGGCGACGTGGATGACGCCTTCGCCAAGGCGGACTATGTCCGCGAGGACAGGTTCGTGCTCGAGGCGGCCCACCCCTGCGCGATGGAGGTGCACAGCTCCCTGGCCAGCTACGACAAGGGAACCGGCCGCCTGACCATCTGGACCTCCACCGGGTCCCCCTACTTCGTCCAGCAGAACCTGGCGGAAGCGCTGAAGATGCGGGAGGGCGACATCCGCGTCATCAAGCCCCATGTCGGCGGTCATTACGGCGGCAAGAACTCCACCATGCCCGATGCCGTGAACGCGGCCATCCTTTCCATGAAGACCGGGCGCCCGGTGAAGGTCGTCTTCAACCGGGACGAGGAATTCACCACCACCGAGCACCGCACCGCCCAGCACATGGCCCTGAAGCTGGGCATGAAGAAGAACGGCGAAATCGTCGCCTTCGAAGTCAAGGCGATGACCAACGGGGGGGCCTATACCGGGCTGGGGGCCACGACCCTCTACCTGACCGGCACCTTCATCACCATGCCCTACAAGATCCCCAACTACCGGTACGACGGGGTCCGGACCTACACCAACATCGTCTGGGGCACCTCGATCCGGGGTTTCGGCGCCGTTCCGGGAAAGTACTGCTCGGAAACCCAGCTCGACCGGGCGGCCAAGGACCTCGGGGTCGACCCGCTGGAGATCCGCCGCATCAACGCGGTGGCCCCCGGCTACACGGCTCCCGGGCAATACACCTTCGAGAGCTGCGGCATCCAGCCCTGCATCGAGAAGATGGCGGTGCGGGTCAAGGAGAAGTGGCCCGCCATCGAGAAGGATGAGGGGATCGGGTACTGCGGGTTCGCCTACATGTCCGGCGGCATCTTCAACTGGATCGACACGCCCTACGCTTACTCCTCGGCCCACATCAAGGTCAACTGGGACGGGACGGTCGACCTCTACAGCCAGGCGGCCGATGTCGGCCAGGGGCACAACACCGTGGCCGCCATGATCTGCGCCGAAGAGCTGGGGATCGGGATCGAGGATATCCGCCTTCACATGGGGGATACGGCCCACGCCTACACCGATCTCGGCGCCTGGGGGAGCCGCGAAACCCTGATGAACGGCAACGCCATCAAGGACGCCGCCTCCCAGGTGAAACAGAAGCTGATCGACATCGCCAGGCTGAAACTGGGGGAGAACATCGCCTACGACCTCGTGGCCAGGAACAAGAGAATCTTCCTGGAACTGCGCCCGGAACGGGGCCTCTCCTACTACGACCTGGTCAAGGACGCGATCCGGCAGAACGACGGCGTTCCGCTGACGGGCACCGGCCACTACACCCCCCACAACAAGGGGATGATCTCCCCCGCCTACGGCATGGGGATCATGGCGATCAAGGCGAAGGTGGACCGGGAAACCGGGCACGTCACCGCCAGGGACGTCCTCGTGGTGCACGATTCCGGCCAGATCATCAACCCGCTGGGCGCCCGGGGCCAGGTGGAAGGATCGATCCACATGGGGCTCGGGTACGGCCTGTGCGAGGAGATGCCCATGGACCAGGGGATGCTGCTCAACCCCGAATTCGTGGACTACAAGATCCTGCGGACCCGCGACATGCCGGAGATCGAAATCCTGGATGTCCCCACCTACGAACCGAACGGCCCGTTCGGGGCCAAGGAAGCGGCCGAGGCGACGATCGCGCCGACCGCGCCGGCACTGGCCAACGCGGTATACCAGGCCTGCGGGGCGGAATTCTTCAGCAACGTCCTGAAACCGGAGAAGGTGCTCAAGGCGATCCGTGCGCAAGAGGCCAAAAACAACGCCGCTTCCCAAGCGAAAGAGTAAGGAGGAGATTCATTATGCCAAACTATCGTTGCCCGATGTGCCGCAAAATCTGTGCCGAGCACCTGGACCTGGCCCGGCACTACCTGGGACAGACCGACAAGAAGCACAAGGAGTGGCTGAAGACCCAGGGGCTGTCCTACGCGGCCCTCATCAAGGCCCAGGTCACCGAATTCGGGAACAAGGGATACGAGGCCCTCGCCGAGGTGCTCAAGAAAGAAGCCACCGTCATCGACGAGATATAGGGCCCGGAGATCCAGGCCCGGGGGGCGAAGCGTCCCCCGGGCCGTTGCCACTCAGAGAGAAAGGAGTCTTGAATGCTGATAGAAGGACAGTTCTCGTTGCAGGCGCCCATCCAGAAAGTATGGGATTCGCTGCTGGACCCGAAAACGCTCGGTTACTGCGTTCCCGGCACGGAGAAGATGGAGGCCCTCGACGCGGAAACGTACGAAAGCGTCGTGGCGCAGAGGGTGGGGCCCTTCAAGGTCAAGTTGAAATTCACGACCAAACTGACCGAGGTGCGCCCCCCCAACTACATCAAGGCGGTCGGCAGGGGGGCCGACGTGACCAAGCTGGGGAATTTCTCGACCGAAATCGAGGTGAACCTCAAGGAGACCTCCCCCGACAACGTGGATGTTTCCTACACGGCCAATGTGGCCCTGGTCGGGCGCCTGGCCACCTTCGGCGAAAGGATCATGCGGGCCAAGGCGAAGGAAGTGGGGGACCAGTTCACCGAGAATCTCCGGGAGAAGCTCAAAGCCTAGCCGGATTCTGAAGACAGCGGTTTCGTCCGCCGGCCCCATCACTCCCGGGTGATGGGGTCGATCTGTTCCGGCGGGTCGAAACAGGAGCAGCTGATCAGCTGACCGCCGCACCTCGGGCAGACCTCCTGATCGCAGTTGGCGTGATGCCGTCCACCGGGCGCCACATTGCAGTCGGGGCAGCGGAACCAGCCGGGGAAATGAAGGCTCCGCGGATCATAGGGAACGCCGGGGAGGACCTGCCCGTCGGGATATTCTATGGACAGGTTCCCCTCGCACGTCATGACCTCCGCATCCGAAGTTTCTTTGCGGCATCTGCTGCAGATTCCCATCGAGCCGTCTCCTTGGACCGTTCCGGCGCCGGGCGGCAGGCGCCCCGCCGGACCGGACTCTCATTGATTCATTCCATCAGGAACATTATGGGCATCGCCAATTATACCAACCTCAGCGAACTCATGAACCGCCGGCTGAAAACCGGGACGGCCGTATCCATCGCCGAGCTGGTAACCGAGGCCATGGCAGGGGGCCTCATCCTCGCTTCGGAAGGAACCCTGGCCGACCGCGCGGAACTGGAAAACGGCTTCATCGACCTGGTGGACGTCCTCCGCCGGAACGGGGCGATCCGGCCCGAACCGGCGGATGCATCCGAGGAGGCCCTGGTCGGGCTCTACCTCTCCGGGAAGCTGGCCGAGAACGGCTACGGCGGACCGGACGGCGACCGTTTCCTGGAAATCCGGTGGCGCGCCCTGACCGAGGACCTCCCGGTCATCGTGAACCTGTAGCCACCCCCTCACTCCGGCCCGCAGGCGAGGCAGAGGAAGACCGGCTTGCCCGCCTTCTGCGAGTAGCGGGGGCGGCACTGGTCGGTGTTGTACAGGGCCGCGACCTCCACCTGCCGCGGCCCCTGCCCCGGGTCGGGGATCGGCACCATGCGGTAGCGCCCGTTGTCGATGGCCGTCATCAGCCCCGATTCCCCCTTCTCGACGCTCTCGACCGCCATGTGGGCGAAGGTCACCGCCACCATCTTGTCTATGAAATCGGCCTCCCCGCTGCGCAGGTCGTAGGTCAGGTCGCTGATCACGATTTCCAGCCCGGTCCGGTTGCGGATCTCCACGCCCAGGGCCTCGGCGACATTGGCCTTCTTGCGATGCCCGTAGGCGTCGGGCTCCCCGTATTCACGCATTTCGTACCCCGACCAGGTGCACCCCTCGGAAAGGACCACGAGGGCGTAATTGCTGGGGTTCTCCCGCCGGTCCTTCATCAGGAGACCCATCATCCGCTCCAGGTCGAACCGGTGTTCGGGGATGCCGCACCGGATACCGGTCACGTAGGCGGTGTAGAGCGCCGTGTACCCCGCGTCGCGCCCGAAGATCCTGAAGATGCCGATCCGCTCGTGCGACCCGATCGTGGACCGCTGCCGCTGGATGGAGTCCACCGCCCGGGTGATGGCCGTGGAGAACCCGATGCAGTACTCGGTGTTGCGGACATCGTTGTCCATCGTCTTGGGGATGGCGACGACGCGCACCCCCTCCTGGTGGAGCACGGACGCGTAGCTCAGCGTGTCGTCCCCCCCGATCGCGACCAGGGCGTCCATCCCGAGGTGCTCGAGGTTGCGCAGCACCCGCTCGGTCAGGTCCCAGGTCGTGGCGCCCGAGGACTCCTCGCTGGGGAAATACCCCGCGTCCAGGTGCTCGGGGACCGCCTTCATCCTCTTCGGGTTGGTCCGGCTGGTGTGCAGGAAGGTCCCCCCCGTCCGGTCGATGGTCCGGGTGTTGTTCCGGTCGAGGGGGAGGATGTAGCGGGCGCGGCTTCCCGGGTCCTCCAGGTTCACGTGGGTCAGCCCCTCCCATCCGCGGCGGATCCCTATGACCTCGTACCCCTTGTCGACCCCCGCTTCCACAATCCCCTTGATGGCCGAGTTCAGTCCCGGGACATCCCCTCCGCCGGTCAGAACCCCGATGCGCATTCTCCCCATGTCCCCTCCTCACCCTGACGATCGATCCGGTACCTGCCGATTATACCCGAAAAAGGAAACATTATGCCGCATCCGGCGGAAAATGACACCCGCCGCGGGTCCGGGACCCAGGAAATTTGTTTTTGTATTCCGCGCGCCCTTTTGGGTACAATGGGCCGGGAATTCGCGCATCGTTTTTCACAATGCAGCCCGAATCAACGGGCGCCCGGGCGGGCAGTGGAGAAGACCATGGCGGAAGATTCTTATGAGGCCCCAGGCGACGCGATCGTGGGACCGATCATTCTTCTGACCCCCATCGGCCAGAAATACCTCGACCAGACCAGGCCCTGGGCCCGGTTCCTCTCCATCTTCTGTTTTGCGGGAGCGTGCCTCTCGGCGCTCGCGGGCCTGGCCCTGATCGCCATCGGCCTCCTCGGACACATCCCGGAGTCGCAGGGGCTCCATCCCATGTTCGGCCGGGCATTCGGCGTGGTGTCCGGCCTCCTGTACATCCTGGTCGGGGCGCTCTACGTCCCGGCGGGGATTTTCCTCTTCCGGTATGGCGGGGCCCTGCGTTCGCTCGCGGACCACGGAACGACCGAAATCCTTGAAAACGCCCTGAAACAGCAGCGGTCCTTCTGGCGCTACGCGGGGATCCTGGCCCTCATCGGCGTCCTGGTCGTCGTCTTCGCCTTTTTCGCGGCCCTGTTCCTGGCCCTGTTCGCCCGCTACTCCCAATGACCGTCAGCCTGCCCGGATACCTGCTCCTCCTCGCCGTCGGCGTGCTCCTGCCGCTGCGCAGCTGGCTCTCCCTGCGCAAGAACCCCCTCGGCGCGCCGATCGAAGTCCCCAAGGCGAAAAGATACCGGGTCGGCATCTCCCTCACCCTCCTGCAGGCGGCCTTCGCCCTCTGGGTGGCGCTGGACAACCGCCTGCAGCCGCTCTTCGGCTCCTTCCGCCTCGACGCGGCCACCGTGCTGGGCACCCTGGCCCTGCTGGCCCTCTCGCTGGGGCTCCTGCGGTGGATGGTGCGGCACCGGTCGGCCGGCTGGAGGATGCGGTTCTACTCCATCCTGCCCGAAACGGCCCGGCAGCGGGTCGTCTGGGTCTTCATCTGCATGATCGTGGCCGTGGCGGAGGAGGTGCTGTACCGGGCCGTTCTCTGGGGCCTTCTCCAGCGGCTGACGGGAGACTACTGGATCTCGGCCGTTCTCGCTTCCCTCGTGTTCGCCCTCAACCACCTCGTGCAGGGGTGGATCAGCACCGGCACGATCTTCGTCATCGGGTTCGGCTTCCATCTCCTGGTCCATGTCTCGGGAGGGCTGTACGCCGCCGTCGCCGCCCACTTCATCTACGACCTGTCGGCCGGCCTCTGCTACAGCGGCGCCGCCCGGAAGGAATCACGCTCCGCCCGATCGATGGAAACCGCTCCGCAGGCCGCCCCCTGACCCCGTCCGCCCCGGGAGGCTAACCCCGTGCCAGCCCCTCCTGCGCCCGGCACAGCGGGTGACGGCGCACGAGCGGGTTGAAATCGGCGAGCACGATCGGGGCGAAACCGGGGTGGATGTCATCGATCGTGATCGCTGCGGGATCGAGCGTCCGCGGGATCCAGGCCCCGGCCAGGTGCAGGTGCGCGGGAGCCCCGGCCCCTTTCGACCGGCCCACCCGCCCGACCACCCGCTCTTCATCCACCCGGCCCGGCCGGGCCTCCCCGGCATCGAGGTGGCTCAGCAGGGTATGAAAGACCTCCCCGTTTTCCCGCACGCTGTCGGGGTGGCGCACCACGACCGTCGTCCCCAGGAAGTCGTCGAGGAAGGCGATCGTCTCCCCTTCCGCCAGGGGGTGGACCGGGAGCCCCTCCGGGATCGGACGCAGCCCGGAGCCGGTGTCCCCTTCGGCGAAATCGATCCCCTCGTGCGCCGTCCGGCGCCGCGAACACTCCCCCCACCACTCGGCGCATTCTCCAAAAAGCATTCCCCGCCGGAAATGCCAGGAGCGCACCCCCGCTTCGGCCGCGAGCCGTTCGACCCATCGCGCGAATCGGGGAACCATGGTCTCGGGCAGCCGGGCCCTCGAGGCCCGGGCGCGGCGCCAGGCATCGAAACCGATCCAGGCGCCCCCTTCGGCCGCATCCTTCACTTCCACCCGGGAGAAGACCGGCAGCTCATCCCGCGCCCCGGGACGGCTTCCGCGCCAGACCGGGACCCGGAGCTCGATCCCGCTCCCGCCCCCCGGGTCGGGCCCCGCCACCGTGCCGCCCGGCACCGCGTAACCGCCATCCCGCAGGATGCCGTCCCACTCCCCGCGCGAGGGCCGAAACCGGACATATCTCCCGGAAACGGGGACCGGCATCCCTTCGGTTTCCTCCAGCCGCCGGCGCGCGACATCGACGAAATACCCGAGGTCGAACGTCCCCCCGTCAAACAGCACGGACTCGGCCTCGTAGCGCCGGTTGGGCTTCCGGACATAGACGATCACCCCCCCATCAGGAACCGCTTCGGGAGCCCCGAGGATCGGGTATCCGCGTCCCGCGGGGATCGACACTGCCGCCGCTCCGGCGGGGAGGGTGGCCAGCAGCGCCAGCCCCTCGGCAGGGAGTATCTGGTAAAGGCGAGCAGGAAGCTCCGCCCCGGGCCGCCCCCCGGCCCTCACCTTCAGGGCAACCATGTCCCTCGAGGAAATGCGCAGCGTGGCGACCATGTCGCCCCCTTTCTCGGGGCGATTATTCCACAAATGAACGGTGATGTGAAATATCCCGGTCCCGCCGGAAACATTATCCCCGGAACCGGGCACACAGAGGCCCGGACCCGGGGTGTCGAAAAAATGAAGAGTGCGCGATCGGGGGGTTCGGCCATGGCACAAGGAGCGCCGCGGATGCGGCGCCTCCTGGCGGGGTCGATCCTGGCTGCGGGCATCATCGCCGCCGGATACCTGCTCCAGGGCGAGATCCGGTCGGCCGTCCGCCGTCCCCCGGTGCGCCTCGACCGGCCCCTCCCTCCCCTGGTCGTCGACCGGGGCGGGACGGACGTGGAGATGGCGGACATCATCCGGGGAAAACGCTCGGTGATCGTGTTTCATTCCCCATCCTGCCGCGTGTGCCGGGAGATGATGCCCGCGCTCGACCCGCTTCCCCCGGGACTCCGGCTGGTCCTCGTCCGAAGCGGGAAAGAGGAAGCGCGCGCCGCTGACGGCGCCCCCTGGGGCCTGGACGCCTGCTGGGACCGCCATGGCGATTTTGCACGCGCCTTCGTCGCTCTGCCGACCCTTCTCTTCGTGGACGAGAGGGGGGTCCTGGTAAGCGGGATCACGGGACGGCGCAGCCGGGAGTTCGTGCGCGCGAGGCTCGAGCGCTTCGCGTCGGGCGCAGCGCCCCCTGAGAAGGGGCGGCGCCCGTGAAAACGGTGAGCGCGAAAAAACGCTGTTCGGCCTGTATCGCGCTTGCGGCGCTTGCGGCGGTCGCGGGCCTGCCGGCGGCCTCGTCCCGTCTCCTCGGGCGGCCCGACCTCGTGAAGCGGGTGCGGGCCTGGAGCGCGGGGGCGACCCTGGTGGCCGCCGACGCCGCGGTGATGCAGACGCGGCGCAACGACTGCGGGCCGGCGGCCCTGAAGATGGTGCTCGACGCCCACGGCATCGAGCGCCCCCTCCCGGCGCTCTCGGCGGAGGCAGGGCTCACCGGACGGGGCACCTCCCTCGGCCGCCTGCGGGCGGCCGCCGCCGGGAGCGGCCTTCCCGGCCGCTCCTGGGTCCTGGCACCGGAGGACCTTGCGGATGTCCCGCTCCCTGCGATCGCCTATGTCCGCAGAAGCCATTTTGTAGTCATCCGGCGCTTTTCGGCGCCGCAGGTTCTGGAGGTGGACGACCCGGCGTTGGGCAGATTACGTTGGCCGGTTCACGCATTCCGCAGGATCTGGTCCGGGGAAACCCTCATCTTCGATCCGGCCTGGGCTCCCGCCCCGCACAGGGGAGCGGAGACAATGAAAACCGTTCATGTTCGGCCCGACGGGCTGATGAAAGGAAAGAATCCATGAAATGGAAACAGGTCACGACCGCGCTTCTGCTGACCCTGCTGCTGGCCCTGAGCGCCGGCGGCGTCCCGGCCGATCTCCCGGCCGGGCAGCTCGGCCCGGGGGACGAGGAGGCGGCCCTGGGCGGCGGCTGCGGAGAACGCTGGGGATTGTTCGGCGCCCTGTTGCTCGGGGCGGCGACCCCCTGCGGCGTCATCTGCGGCGTGGCGGCATGGTACATGCTGCCGACACTTGAAAACTGCTGAGGGGGGGGAGCCATGAGAACCCTCTCTCCCGCCCGGGACCGTGAACTCTGGAAGATCGTCCTCCGCCTGGGCGGCGTCGCCGCCGCCCTCTGGGCCCTGTACGACCTGGCCGGGCACCATCTTCACCCCTAATCGCTAAAACTGCAGGAGGACCCGAAATGGAAAGGAAACAGGTATCCGTGCTCTTGATCGTCGTACTCTGCCTGACCGCGACCCTGGCCCAGGGCCTCGGCCCCGTTGGGCCTGGAGACATGGCGGCCGACGCCGCCGTGGGAGGCCTGACGGTGTGCAACGGCTTTCTCGACGGATTCGCCGTCGGCATGGGCATCGCCACCCTGGCGGGCTGTGTCTGGTGCGCCGGAGTGGGCATCGCCGCGAAGGTCATAGACGTCATGGCCTGCTGATCACGTACGAACTCCCGCTCCCGGCCCGGGACCCCCGACGGTCCCGGGCCGGGAGCGGGAAGGCCGGACGCACCGCGCGGGCGGCCGGCCCGGAGGACATCGGACCATGCATGGGATGACTCTGCTGTTGCTCAAGGAGAGGGGGCGCCGGCTGCGGCATGGCCGCGGCTGGATGGGCTGGCTGAGCGCGGGGTCCGCCCTCGGCCTGCTCGCCTGGAGCGCCGGCGCGCTCCTCCCGCTGCGCCCCCTCCCCCCCGCACGCTGGGAGGAGCTGACCGCGGCGGCCTGGACTTCGTGGCTTCTTCTCGGGGCCGTGACCGGCCGCGATTTTTCCTGGCGCGTCGGCCGGGACCGCCTGCGCGTCTTCCCCGCCCGCCGCTTCGGCGACCTCTATGTCCATACCTTCGCGCTCGGCTTTCTGAGCCTCCCCATCCTCGCCGGCCTCGGCCTGGCCCTGCGGCGGACCGCGCGCGCGCCCAACCCCGCCCTGGCCGCGGCGACGGCGGCGGCGGGGTACCTGCTGTTCGTCGCCTCGGTCCGCCTGGGGGCGTCGCTCCTGCGCAACACCACCGGTCGCTTCGGCGCCCTGCGGCACGGGGAACGGGCGGCCGCCGCCGTCACCCTGTCCCTCGCGGCCGCGGCCATCCTCGGAGAACACCTGGCGCCCGGGTCCTTTCCGCCCCACCCGGGGCGCCTGTTCGGCCGGACCCTCGCCTCCCCCGATTCCGTCCTCCCGCCGGCGCTGATGCTTGTCTGGGTCGCGCTGCTGGGAGGTGCGGATTTCCTGGTCGAGCGCCGGCTGCACTACAGCGCCCTCCCCCGCGCCCATGCCGCCGGGGAGCGCGCGCCGCTCCCCCACCCGGCCTGGCCCGGGCCGCTCTTCTGGATCGGAGTCTCCGGCTGGCTCCGCTACCGGGGCGCCCTGATGCTGGCCGCCTGGGGGGGCGGTTTCAGCTTCTGCTGGACCTGGTTCACCGGGTCGCTGGATGCGGGCTACTTCTTCTCCTTCACCTTCCTCAACCTCTTTTTCCACTCCTACCTCCGGGCAAATCTCTTCGGGATCGACCGCGACGGCGCCTGGATCCACTACCGCTTCCCGGTTGGGGCGGAGCGGGCGCTCGGCGCCCGGAGCCTGAGTCTCGACTTCCTCCAGGGGGGGATGATCGCCTGCCTCTTCGCGGCCGGGGCGCTGAAGGGGGGCGCGGGGATAGGGCCGTCGGACTGGGTCCGGATTCTGAGCTACGCGCTATCGGGCATCCTCTTCGGCGAGATCTGCGGCTGGTATTTCACGGTCCGCCGTCCCGAATCGATCGACCGGACTTCCCAGTTCGACGGGGGGGCCACGATCGGGGCGTTGGTGGTAGGGTTGCTTCAGCTCGGTTTCCTGCTCCTCTTTCTCGCGGCTTCCTCCCTGGCCGCGCGGGCCCTTCCCCCTCTTCCCGGCGCGGCGATCTGGGCGGCGCCGCCGCTCGGCCTGGCCGCCGTGCGCGCCGCCCTCCTCAGGGGCTGGGTCCGCCGCGCCCTGGCGGGGGACGTCGATAACTTTCTGAAAAGACTCGCATGGTTCTGACTATGGACATGATCGTGAAGACCGTCGACCTCGGCAAGACCTACGGGAAAACGCAAGCCCTGGGGAGGCTCACGCTGGACATCCGCAGAGGGGAGATCTACGGCCTGATCGGTCCCAACGGAGCGGGCAAGACGACGACGCTCGCCCTCCTGGCGGGCCTCGTCCGCCCCTCCTCGGGGAGGGCGTGGATCGGCGGGGTGGAAGTCCTGCCCGGGGACGGCAGGACGGCGGCGCTGACGGGCTTCGCCTCGCCCCAGTTCCCGCTGCTCGACTACCTGACCGGGCGCGAGATCCTGACCGCCTGCGGGCGGCTGCACCGGCTGGACCGTTCCGAAGTCGCCCGGCGCACCGGCGAACTCCTGGAGATGCTGGAGATCGACGCCGCCGCGGACCGGTACATCGGCCGGTATTCGCTCGGAATGAAGCAGAAGATCGCCCTCGGCTGCGCCCTGATCCACGCCCCGGAGGTCTGCCTGTTGGATGAGCCCTTCCTGGGCCTCGACCCGGCGGCCGTCTTCCGCCTGCTCGGCCTGTTCCGGCGCATGGCTTCCGGCGGGCGCACCCTCATCCTGTCGTCCCACGACATGGGGCGCATGGAGCGGCTGTGCGACCGGGTGGGGATCCTCCACCAGGGTCTGCTGCAGCGCGAAATCGGACTCGCCCCCGCCGGTGCGGGGAGAGTGCCCCCTCCCCCCCCGGAACTGGAATCGGCGCTGTGGGAAGTCGCGGGGGGGCCGGGGGAGCGGGAACTCTCCTGGATCTGATTCCGCGCCGAGGGTCCGATTCGATCCCCGAAACCAACCCAGGAGGAGAACCGATCATGCCCGAAACACCGACTGGACCCGGGACCCGATCCTGCTGGTCCATTTTCGCGCACCCGCTCGACACCCTGGACTCCCTCCGGCACCGTCCCCGGTGGCTCCTCCCCCTTCTGGCCGCGGCGGCGGCCGCGGCGGCCTCGAACCTTTACGTCCTGCGGCGGGTCGGGCTGATGCGCCTCGTCGACTCCGCCGCGGCCGGCGGCTCCCTTCTCGATGCCGAGGGGCTGCGGGAAAGCGTGCTCGAGCACCAGGCCCGGATCCTTGCCTTCCAGGCGGCAACGGCCTTCGCCGGCCCGTTCCTGACCGCCTTCAGCACGGCCGCGGTCTTCTGGCTGATCCTGGTTCTTTTCGGGCGCGACATCCCGTGGAAAAGGGTCCTGGCCGTGGTGGCGCACGTCTGGCTGCTGACGGTCGGGATCCGGGAGGGGATGAAGGCGTTGGCGATCACCTGGATCGCGGACACGGGCCGGTTCGACATCGGCAATCCCCTGGCGACCAACCCGGCGTTCTTCTTCCGCGCCTCCTCGCCGGCGGTGCAGAAAACGCTCTCCTCCCTGGACGCCATCACCTTTCTGGGACTGGCGCTGCTGGTCGCGGGACTGGTCCGGGTCTGCCCCGGCCTGCCGAGGGCCCATGCGGCCCTGGCCGTGATCCTTCCCTGGGTGATCTACGTGGGGGGGATGGTGATCGCGCCCGCCTATATGCGCTAAGGGCGGCCTTTCGGGCCGCCCTTATGAAGGGTTCGAGGTGACAACTGTGTGACGCAGGAATCTATCTTGGTCGCGCTTACTCATGCTTCTACGCCCTCATCGTCCGCGGGTTCCAAAACTTTGCTGAAAAACCCGCGCCCGGCCTTTCTGGGCCGCCCTCCCTTGCAATGACGCCTGCTTTATATTATCTCTTGATGATTTAGCGGGATACGGACCATCTCTTCCCGGAGCAGGCGGATAGCGGAGCCATGAACCTGTCGAAAATCCTTGTATTCATCGTCTTCTGGGCGCTTCTGCCCCCCCGGGTCGCGCCGGCCGGATCGGCCGTCCTCGAGGGAATGGTCACCCTCGGGCAGAACGGCCGGCCGATTCCCTCGGCCTCCGTGACCCTCATCCAACTCGGCCGGACCGCGATGACGGATGCCGGGGGGCGCTACCGCTTCTCCGACCTCCCCCCGGGCGAATACGATGTCGTGAGCCACATGCACGCGTTGACAGGGCAGGTGAAAAAGATCCGCGTCGAGGCGGGGGAGAGCGCGCGGGCTGATTTCGCCCTCGTCCTTTCCCCGGTGCGGCACGAGGTCACGGTGACGGCGACGGGGAGGGAGGAGACCGCCTTCGACGCCCTTCAGTCGGTCACGACGGTTCATTCCCTGCGCCTGGCCGAGCAGGGGGCTTTCGGCCTGGGGGACACGATCGCGGGGGAACCGGGCGTCCACAAGCGCAGTTTCGGCCCGGGCAGCTCGCGTCCCGTCGTGCGCGGGTTCGACGGCGACCGGGTCCTGGTCCTGAACGACGGCCTCCCGACCGGGACCCTTTCCTCGCAGTCGGGCGAACACGCCGAACCGGTGGATGCGCCGAACCTGGACCGGGTCGAGGTGGTCAAGGGCCCCTCCACCCTCCTTTACGGAAGCAACGCCATTGGAGGGGTGGTGAACATGGTGACGGCCCACCACCTGCTCCACGAGCACCCCCACCCCGGGTTCCGGGGCCACCTGACGGCGTCGGGCGCCGGGAACTCCCACGCCGCCGCCGGGCACGCCGGGGCCGAGTACGGCCACGGAAACTGGCTGGTCTGGGGGAACGGTTCACGTCAGGTCGCGGGCGATTACGAAAGCCCCGAGGGGAGGGTGGACAATTCCAGGACCCGCGCGAGTGCGGGGAGCGCCGGTCTGGGGTGGTATTCCGACGGCCCCTTCTTCAACCTGAGTTACGCCTCCAACCGGGGGCGCCTCGGGATCCCCTATGCGGGGATCTTCCATCATCACCACGAAGAGGGGGAGGAAGCAGAGGGGGAGGAGGAGGTGCTCCCCCATCTGGAGGGGGACGTCCCCGAAGTGGATGAAACCTTCTCCTGGCACAACGTCCGTATGAACGCGGGGACCCGCCTCCGGGGATCCTTCCTGGAGGAGGTCAAGGTCGCCGCCGGCCTGAGCCGCTGGAAGCACAAGGAACTGGAAGGTGGAAGCGTGGCCACCTCCTTCGACAACAGGCTGTTCAACCTCCGCGCCGCCTTCACCCAGCGCCGCGCGGGGCGCATGGAAGGAACCTCGGGGCTGCAGTTCTCCCACCGTGACTACCGGGCGGAGGGGGAGGAGGCGCTCTCCCCCCCCGCCAGGGGGACGACCTTTGCCCTCTTCACCCTGCAGGAGATGGATCTCGGCGCCGCCCGGCTGCAGTTCGGCGGCAGGATGGAGCACACCGGTTATTCCCCCTCCGGGCTTGCGGGCCGGTCCTTCACCGGCTTTTCGGGAGCCGCCGGCATCCGCCTGCCCCTGGGCGAAAACGTGGCCGCCGTGGCGCACTACACCCATTCCTTCAGGGCGCCCGCGATCGAGGAGCTCTACAACCACGGCCCCCACATCGGCAACCTCGCCTATGAAACCGGGGACATGAACCTGAAGCGGGAGCGATCCGACGGGATCGACCTGTCGCTGAGGCGCGAAAGTCCCCGGCTGGAGCTCCGCGCCGATTTCTACTACTACCGCCTCGGCGATTTCGTCTATCTCGATTTCACCGGCAACCGGGTCCACGGGCTGCGGGAGGCTCGGTTCGCCCAGCAGGACGCCCGTTTCATCGGGGGTGAAGCGGCGCTTGGCGCGGCGCTGCGGCGGGGGGTATGGCTGACGGGCGCCCTCGACGTCGTCGAGGCAGGGCTGGCAGGCTCCGGCGCCCCGCTCCCCCGGATCCCCCCGCTCCGGGGGAAGCTGGGCATCGACGCGCGCTGGCGCGCCCTCGCCTTCAAACCCGAAATCGTCATGGCGGCCGCCCAGGAGCGCCTCGCCCCGGGCGAGACCCGCACGGCGGGCCACACGGTCGTCAACCTGGCGGGATCGTTCACGCTGGTGCGGTCCCGCCGGATGCACATCCTGTCGCTCACCGTCTCCAACGCGGCCGACCGTCTCTACCGCAACCACCTTTCCTTCATCAAGGACCTCGCACCCGAAATGGGGCGCAGCGTGAAGGCCACCTACACCCTGCGCTTTTTCTGAACCGGCCGGCGGGTCAGAAATCGTCGAACGACTCCATCCCTTCGGCCCGCGCCATCTTCCGCTGCGAGAAATTGATGACCCAGGAGGCGATGTTGCGCGCGGTGACGGGCGGGGGGAGGCGGCGCAGCATCGAGCCGTAGGTGTAAAACCTGACGTACATGTCCCGAACCCCCTGCTCCAGCCCCTCGGGGGTGAAATGCTTCGGCCGGATCAGGCACCGGTCCCCCGGCCACCGCCCCAGGGCGTCGACATCCAGGATGCGCCCTTCCTCGAGCATGCGGTCGTAAAGGGGGGTCCCCTTGTCAGGGGTCAGGATGTTGAAGTAGGCGGCCGGGACCTTGTGGTCCATCAGAAAACGGAGCGTGGCGTCGAATACGGCCTCCGTTTCGGTGTCCCAGCCGAAGATGAAATTGAGCGAATAGCTGATGCCCCGCCTGCGCAGGCCTTCCAGGATCCGCTCGTACTCCTCTACCTTGTTTGCCTTCTTGTTCATCGAGGCGAGCGTTTCCGGGTCGATGCTCTCCATCCCGATATTCAGGTGCAGCAGCCCGCTCCGCCGGGCCAGGTCCATGAAGGCGTCGTTTCGGCAAAGGTGGGCGCTCCAGAGGGCGGACCAGCGGAGCTTCAGGGGGATGAGGGCCTCCATCAGCTCCATCGCGTGGGGCAAATCGCCGGCGAAGTTGCTGTCGGCGAAGAGGATGTCCTTCGACCGCGTGTGGCGGATCTCCTCGACGACCTCGCCGGCGGGCCGGGTGCGGTAGCGCTCCCCAAGGTACATCCGCTCGGAACAGAACTCGCACCGGAAGGGGCATCCCCGGGAGGACTGCACCGAATAGGTCTTGAGCAGGTCGTAGCGCTTGAGGTCGATCAGTTCGTAGCGCGGGAGCGGCAGACGGGCAAGGTCGTGGTAGGACTCGGCGCGGTAGACCCGCCCGAGAGTCCCGGCCGCGGCGTCGGCCAGCATGCGGGGCCAGATCGACTCCCCTTCCCCCAGCCCGACGGCGTCGCAGTGCCCGAGGGCCTCCTCGGCGTGGAAGAAGGTATGGGGCCCCCCCATGATCACGGGGACCCCCCGCTCCCGGAACCGGTCGGCGATTTCATAGGCCCGGAGCGAGTTCATGGTCCAACAGGAGAGGGCCACCAGGTCGACGGCGGCGGCGAAGTCGACCTCGTCGAGCTGCTCGTCGATCAGGGTGACGTCCCACTCCCGCGGCGTCAGGGCCGCCAGGTAGGGGAGGGTCAGGTTGACCACGCTCCTTTTCCGGGTGCGGTGCAGCGTCCGGTCCGACGGGGACCGGTAATGCGCGGGCTGAATGATTTGAATTCTCATTGGCCGCCATTGTAGGACATTTCCTTCCGCGACGGCAAATCTTTACCGTCCGCCGGTGGCTCCAGGGCCTCGGGCCGCGTATGGGATCGGCCCGCGGGGGGGCGGACGGGCGCAGACCGGCTCCCGGCCCGGGAGCATCCGCCGCATCCGCTGCAGACCGGGTGCCGGACGCTGCGACGGATCCTCCGGAAAAGCCAGCCCGCGGCCAGGGCGACAATGAGCACGACGAGAAAGATTTCCATCATCCGGCTCCCAGGGCCACGCCGGCCTGATACACGAGGACGGCCAGCGCAAAGGCGACGGCGGTGTTGAAGAGGACCGAGAAGGCGCCCCATTTCCACGACCCGGCCTCCCGGACGATGCAGACCACGGTGACGGAGCAGGGGGCATAAAATATGGTGAAGATGATGAGGCTCCAGGCGACCGCGCGGTTCCATTCCGGGTTGGCCGCCAGCCTTTCGGCCAGCCCCCCGCTCTCTGCCGGGTCCACCTCCCCGAGGGAGTAGGCGGTCCCCAGGGTCGACACCACCACCTCCTTGGCGCCGAATCCCCCCAGGAGCGCGATGTTGGTGCGCCAGTCGAACCCCGCCCAGCGCGTGACCCGCTCGAGGGCGCCGCCGATGCGGCCGGCCACCGAATACCTGAGCGCGGCCTCCGCCTCGGCCCGGCCGACCGCCTCGAGTTCTCCCGCCCTCTCCGTGGAAGCCGAAGCGGGAATGACCGCCCGTTCCCTCTCGAACCTTTCGTAGTGCGAATCCGAAAGCGCGGGGAACGTCATCATGGCCCAGAGGACGATGGCGATGGCGAGGATCACCGTGCCCGCCTTCTTGATGTACTGCCACGTCCGCTCCCAGGTGTGGATCAGCAGTCCCCTCAGGGTCGGGACCCGGTAGGGGGGGAGTTCCATGACGAAGGGGGTGGCCGGGCCCCGGATGACGGTCGAGCGCAGCAGTTTTGCGGCCAGGAGCGCTCCCGCCCAGGAGATCAGGGTGATCGTCAGCATGACCGTCTCCCTGGCCTCGGCGAAAAAAGCCGCGATCAGCACGGCGAAGACCGGGAGCTTCGCGCCGCAGTTCATGAAGGGGACCGTCAGCAGCGTGGCCAGCCGCTCCCGCGGCGAGCGCAGGGTGCGGGCCGCCATCACCCCGGGGACGGCGCACCCCCCGGCGATCCCCCCGGCCACGATGAAGGCCATGACCGAATTCCCATGCAATCCGAAGATGCGGAACACGCGGTCCAGCATGTAGGCCACCCGGGCCAGGTACCCCGAGTCCTCGAGCAGGGCGATGCCGAAGAACATGAGCAGGATCAGGGGAACGAAGCTCAGCACTCCTCCCACCCCGTCGATAACGCCCGAGACCACGAGCGAGCGGAGCATCCCCGCGGGAAGATGCGCCGAGGCCAGGCGGCCGAGCCAGGCGAAGATCGCTTCCACCCATTCCACCGGCCGCTCGCTGTAGGTGAACATGAAGCGGTAGAGCCCCATCACCACCGCCAGCATGACCAGCGGGCCCAGCAGTCGGTGGGTCAGGAAACGGTCGATCCGGTCGGAGACGTACATCCGGTTCTCCTCATGCTGACGCCGCACGACGCCCTCGCGGAGCAGGGCGTGGATGTAACCGTAGCGCTGGTCCGAAATCAGCGCCTCGGGCTCGATGTCGAGCGTGCGGGCCAGGTGGGTCGCCACCCGGGCGGCCGTCTCCCGCAGCAATGCCGCCGCGGCGGGGTCGCTCGCTTCCCCCTGCTTCAGGATCTCGGCGTCCTCCTCGAGGAACTTCAGCGCCACCCAGCGCGCCGGGCCGGCCCCCGGTAGGAAGGCGCGCGAACGGATCAGCGCCTCCATGTCCCCGAGCGCCTCGTCCAGGTCGTTGCCGTAGGAGATGACGAGGGGCTCGCGGGCGGAGCTGGCGCGCACCTTGCGGACGGCGGCGCCCAGCAGTTCCTCCTTCCCTTTCCCGGTGCGGGCCACGGCCGGAACCACCTCGACCCCCAGCAGTTCGGAGAGCCTGTGCGCGTCCACGTCGATCCCGCGGTTGCGGGCCGCATCGACCATGTTGAGGCAGAGGACGAGGGGCAGCCCCATTTCGAGGAATTGCACCGTCAGGTAGAGGTTCCGCTCCAGGTTAGAGGCATCCACGACGTCCACGACCACGTCGGGCTTACGGCCGGTCAGGAAATCGCGGGTGACGATCTCCTCGAGGGAATAGGCCGTCAGCGAGTAGGTCCCGGGGAGGTCCACGATACGCAGTTCGTCTCCCCCGCTGGCGCAGACCCCCTCCTTGGTCTCGACGGTCACCCCGGGGTAGTTCCCCACGTGCTGGCGTGCGCCGGTCAGCGCGTTGAAAAGGGTCGTTTTGCCCGAGTTGGGGTTGCCCGCCAGGGCGATGGTCGCCTTCACCTACCCCACCTCCACTTCGATGTGGTCGGCCTCGTTGTTACGCAGCGAGAGGGTGAAGCCCCGCACCTTCAGGGCTACGGGATCGTAAAGGGGAGCGCGCCCGCAGACCTTCACCGCCGTCCCCGGGACCAGTCCCATGTCCCGGATCCGCCGCCCCAGCTCCCCCTTCACCCGGACCGCGGTGATGACGCCCGACTGGTTCTCCTTCATCCGCCGCAGCAGGATCCTTCCCATCCCGTCCCCCTTTTTATACCCGACCTAGAAACGGACTGCGACCTGACCGAGGACGGCGACCCCCCGGTCTTTCCCGTCGACGTCCCCGGGGTGGAAGCGGTCGCCGAGCAGGGCGAAGGAGGCGGTCACCCGCCGGCAGATCTCCTGGTTCAGCCCAAACCCGAGGCGCCTGCGGGCCAGCCCGATCCTTTCGGTTTCCCCCGACCCGGAGACCTTCAACACCACTTCCAGGCCCCGCCGCCAGTAGTATCCCGCCTCGACATTCCAGACCGATGGCCTTGCCCCACCGCCGTCGGCACGCGCAAGGTCTTCGGGCCGGAAGCGGCCGAGCGCCGTCAGGTACTCCCCGGAGGCGAAAAATCCGGCGAACCCGAACTCGGCGTAGGCGCCGATCCCTCCCACATAGTCCTCCATCATCGCCCCCGCGCTGTCACCGACGGCCTCCGCGAGACAGTTGCTCGAGGAGATGTTGGAGATGTAGGAGAACCCCAGCAGCAGGTCCACCGGGCCCGACTCCGGAAGGGCGTAGCGCCCGTCCAGCCCGAAGGAGGCGCTGGACCCGGAGGCCCTCCGGATGTCCCCTTCGAACAGGTAGCCGGACAGGACAAAATCGTCGTGGCCGAGCGCGACGACCACCGCCTCTTCCCGGGTCTCGCCAAACAGGAGCGTCATCGGTTGATCCACTGCGGGATCGTCGGGCAGGCGGGTGAGCACGGCCCCGAATGGCACGTAAAGCCTTCCGATGGAAAGGGAGAGCGGAAATTTTTCCCGGTCCTGAAGGGTGATCGAAGCCGCGTCCACCGCCCCGTTCCGGTCCCTGCATCCAAGAGCGTTTTCGTACAGGAAGGTGACATCCCCCCGGATCCAGGGGCGGAACTTCATCCCCAGGGCGAGTTCGGCCGTGGTGAGGTTGAACTCCGAAGCCCGATCGGAGTCCGCGTCACCTGAATCGTCCGTTCGGTGCAGGGCTCCGAACTCGATCAACCCCTCATGCTCGACGCGATCCCTGAGATATCCGAAAAACCCGGCCTCCGCAGCATCCAGGTCCCCGGAGTCCGCGGCGGCAAAAACGGGGGACAAGAGGATGCACATCATCAGGCGCGGGAACCTGCGCGCTCCGCCACCCACGGCCCTCACTCCACGACCATCTTTTCCGCCATGCCCTGTCCCAGGGCGAAGACGCTGTCCCTGACCCGGATCATGAGCCGGCCGCAGCCTTCCCGGCGCAGCACCGAAAACCGCGCTCCCGGCGTCAGGCCGAAACTGTAGAGCCTGGCCCTGAGGCCCCGCCCTCCGCGGATGGCCTTCAGGGTGACTTCTCCGGAATCCACTCTACTGAGCGTCACCGTCCCCCTCCTCTCCGGCGTCCAGCCGCTCCCGCTTCCGCTGCATCTCCTCGATGCAATCCTTGAGGTGAGCGGAGCATCCCCGGGCCGCCCCTTCCCGGTAGGCGCCGAAAGCCTCGACCCAATCGCGCCCCGTCCTCGGACAGTTTTCGATGAAGTCGATGAACCGGACCAGGCGCTCCATGGTCTCCGCCCCGATTCCGTGCTCGATCCTGCAGGCCTCCCCGTCCGCCACCTCCGGATCGATCCCCAGGATATCGATCAGAAAAGAGAGTAGGACCTGGTGGCGCTGGTTGATCTCCCGCCCGACCTTCTCCCCTTCCGGGGTTAACTCCAGGTATTCGTGCTTCTCGTAATCCACGAAACCCTTCTGGTTGAGCGATTTGAGCATGCTGGTGACGGTCGGCATCTTGACCCCGATCCGGCTGGCGATGTTTTTGACCCGCACCACCCGCTTCCCCTGCCCGATGCAGTAGATGGCCTCGAGGTAATCCTCCATCGCCGGAGTCAATTCCCTTCCTTCTCCGCTCCCTGCCTTTCCCTCGCCTACCATTATTTGGCCCCCCTAATTGTGCATCGAAGCTCTAATTTTACTCGGGCACCAAAACAAGTCAAGCAGGAAATCCTGGACATCCACTCTTTGGCGGAATAGGTGGATGTCCAGGATTGGGGTTATTCGGGGGTTTCGGTT
>JAAYCX010000079.1 GCA_012729555.1 Acidobacteriota bacterium | reverse complement strand
GAGGAATCGGAGGCGGTCTTCGAGCCACTGGCGGCGATGGGAGAAGTCGCGGCGGGAGCGGGAATCGAAGCCGCAGAGGAAAGCACGGCGGACGCAGCGGGTGGTGCAATGGTAGACGGCGACCTGGTCGTCCTTGACATAGTGTCCTCGGGGCAGAGCCATGGGTCCCTCTCCTTCATCCTGTCTAATGAACAAGGAGGGAAATGAGCCAAAATATTTTTGAGAAAAATGCCGAAGGGCGGTGGGGCCTCGGATTACGGGCCTCCGGGAGCGTTGGATTCACCGATTTTGATCTGATATACAGGGGGTAGCGATTATAATGGCAGCCACCGGGCGAACAATCCCGCAGGATTTTCTGGAGAAGCCGTCATGTACATGATCATTGATTGCGAGACAACCGGACTTCCCCGCAGCTGGAAGGCGCCCGTTACCGATCTCGAAAACTGGCCCCGCGTGATTCAGCTGGCCTGGGCGCTTTACGATGGCACGGATGCCCTTCTCGAATCGGTCGTTCGTCTCGTGCGGCCCGATGGCTTCACCATTCCCCACGAGGCCCAAAGGGTTCATCACATCAGTACCGAGCGCGCGCTCCTGGAGGGGAGGGGCCTGCGGGAGGTGGCCGCAGACTTCAGCTCTGCCGCAGCCAGGGCGGAGGTCATCGTGGCCCATAATATCAAATTTGACGAGAAAGTGATTTCGGCCGAATACCTCCGCCTGAATCAGGAGTTGCCATTTCGAAGCAAGAAACGTATTTGCACCATGGAGCGATCGACCGAATACTGCCGCATTCCAGGCCCTTACGGATACAAATGGCCCACGCTGTCACAATTGTATCGGGCGCTCTTCCAGAG
The DNA here is from genome assembly GCA_012729555.1 of Acidobacteriota bacterium. Lineage (NCBI taxonomy): Bacteria > Pseudomonadati > Acidobacteriota > Acidobacteriota bacterium. The sequence goes on along the minus strand of JAAYCX010000079.1, from coordinate 25,636 downwards.
CGATTACCAGGAGGCGCACGATGCCGGCGCAGATGTTGCCGCGTGTGCCCGATGTTTTTTTGAATTGAAAAGATTGGGCGTACTGGTTCCTTGATCTTTGCTTGGAAGATCAGAGGGGATGGGTGTCCCGATTTCCGGCGGCAACGATATATGGGACACCCACGCGTTTAAATCAGGGGGGGGCAAGGCCAGAGTGGTGGGTGTCCGGGAATCCTCATGGGTCCTTTGCCTGGCTGACGGGCAATGGGTGTCCAGGTTTGCCTGGTGGTTTTTCTGCCGATGAAAACCGCCGGCATCCTTGGCAGCATCACCGGCATCGGAGAACTTCTCGGGTAGAGAGCGTCCTGGCCGGAAGCCAGATAGGCTGGATGGCCCCCTTCAGGGATCGGGCGGATTTATCGAAAGAGCCTCCCCCAGTTCCACGAAAGCGGCCAGCCAGGCAGCGGCCGCTTCGTCCCCCCTATCCGACGCGGCTTTCATTCCGGGGTACGAGCTTTCTCTCATTTCAAAAAAGATATTCTGTGTCCCGTAGAGATTGACCTGCAGGTCGACCGCCGCTGCCAGGCCGACGGTGGACAGGGTCCGCTTCAGAGCTTCGACGTCCCCTTCTTTTTCCATGGCCGCCCGCGCCGCCCGCTCGATTGCCGAGCGCAGCCGGCGCTCGAGACTGGATCGGTCCAGTTCGATATTCCAGGACTCGACATCCTGCATGAGGCGGATGATCGTCTCCGCCGCTTCCGGCCGCGGTTCATCGACGTCGAGCGCCCGTTCGAGCCGGGCCCGGAGTGCTGCGGCAGTGAGGAGGTGCAGCGTCTCCGGAGGCTCCATGCCCGGGCCGGACATCAGGCGGTACAGTGGCGCCGCTTCCTCCCAGGCATCGCCCAGGAGGCTGCCCAGCCCCGAGGATTCCAGCAGCGCGTCCGCCATCCGGCGCCGCTCGTCCGGGATCAGCGATTCGAGCGAGAAGACCCCAGGGCCGAAACGCGCGAGCACGAGTTCGAGCGCCCGGGAGAGATCTTCCCCTTCGAACGCATGGACGATCTCCTCGAGCCCGTCCGGTGCGGGCTCCCCCTCTGGCAGGAGCCGGATCCCTCCCCTGACGTCCGGATCCCCGGTCAGGACGGCGGCGTACTCCGCCTCGGCCGCTTCGAGGGTGCTTTTTGAAGTGACGCGGCAGCGCCCGGCCGCCAATCGGCTGCCCCCGACAAAGGCCGTGTGGGAGTCCCGGGACTCTATGGTATAGGCGTAGAGGTCCCGTTCCTCGTCTTCCCCGATCAGCGACCGGACGGCGTAAAGGGCCGCGGCCCGGGCGTGATCCATCATTGCCGGTCGGACGAATTTTCGGTACAGGTCGCTGCCGCTCCCCATCTCGGGCCGGTTGCTTTTTGCCTTTTCGAGGATCGCGAGAAAGAGCGCCTCAATTTCCCCCGCCCCGGAGAGTTCTTCCCCAAGCTCCACCGCCCGGCCGGCATATTGCAGGATCTGAAGGGTTTCGATCCCCGCCAGGTCGTCGAAAAACCAGCCGCAGCTGGTGTACATGAGCAGGGCATGCCGCTGCATTTCAAGAAGCTTCAGCGCCCGCACCCTCTCCTCGGGGCCGAGTGCGTGCGCTTGATGCTTCCCGAAGAAGCGCTCGAGCGTTTCTGGCGAGCGATGCAGAACAACATCAATATAGTCGTCTCGGGCGGCCCAGGGGTCACGGAGCAGGCCGGGGGCCTGGGCGGCAAAGAGGGCGGCCAACCTGTCGCGCAGCCAGTCGAGGGCTTCCCGCAGGGGCGTGCGCCAAAGCTGCTGCCAGCCGGGGTGGGCGCCGGTATGGCACCCGCAGTGTTCCTTCCAGCGTCCGATTCCGTGCGCGCAACTCCAGGAACTACCTTCCTGGATGTCGACGCGGTACGTCGGGGGGTGTTTTTCCAGGAATTCCCCGTAGTTGGTCAGGCGCGCCTTCCGGTCTGTCTCTATACTGTTCAGGGCGTAGGCCAGGGCCATCTCCCCGAATCGGTGATGGTGTCCGAAGGTTTCCCCGTCAACGGCCAGGTGTACCAGCCGGGGTCTTTTGTCCGGTCGGGCAAAACCGTCCATAAGTCTGTTGACAAATGCGTTGCCGTCATTGAGAAGGTGCTGAAAGCCCACGGCGAGGGAGATCGGGCCGTTGTAGAAAAACAGGGCCAGGGTACGGCCGCTCGGGAGGAGGATTTCATAAGCGCGGCAGGGGTCCACCGGGTGGTTGTCTTCGCGATGGGTGTCCACATCCCGGGTATCGGGGCGGTGGGTGTCCACATTTCGGATGTCCCGGCGGTGGGTGTCCACGTTTCGGGTGTCCTTGAGCGCGTGGGTGTCCACATCCCGGGGGTCCTGCATCAAATGGATGTCCACATTATGCCAGGAGCGCTCGTCACGGCGGCGCACCCTCCGGGCCTGATGGGGCGCCAGGATGGCGAATTTCAGCCCCAGTTCGGCCATGATGTCGAGCGTTTCCAGGTCGACGGCCGTTTCCGGGAGCCACATTCCCTCCGGTTGCCGGCCGAAGCGGCGGGTGAAGTCCCGGATCCCCCAAAATATCTGGGTCCGTTTGTCGCGTCGGTTGCACAGGGGGAGGATGGCGTGGTTGTAGGCTTGGGCCAGAGCCGAGCCATGGCCCGAGAACCGTTCGGCGCTCTCGCGGTCGGCGGCGAGGATCCGGCGGTAGGTCCACGGGTCGTTGGTTTCGAGCCACCCGAGGAGGGTGGGGCCGAAGTTAAAGCTGATGCGGCTGTAATTGTTCAGCACCCGGTCGATGCGCCCCTGGGCGTCCAGAATCCGGGCGATGCCGTTGGGCAGGTAACATTCGGCCGTGATCCGCTCGTTCCAGTCGTGCCAGGGAGCGGCCGATTCCTGCCGCTCGATCGCCTCGAGCCATGGATTTTCCCTTGGCGGCTGGTAGAAATGTGCGTGAATACAGATATAATTTTCCATGGGGTATGTAACACAGTAACAAACAGCCGGAGCCTTGTCTATCAACCCCGTCCCGTCCGGACCGGGCCGGACCGAAAACGGGAACCAGGGGGCCAATCACGGGGCAGAAACCGTGGTCGGACCACAAGCCCCGGGAATCAGGAATTGAGGTCGGACCAGGGACCGGGATTGGCGACAGAAGCCCCGTGACGGATTGGGGGAGGGCGGGGAGATGCCGGAAATGGGGGGAATCATCCGGCATCCAGAACGACGCCCGCCTGAGGGCGAGAGGGTGTCACCTCGCCGGAGATTATCCGCCGCCGGCATCCGGGTGAAGAGGGGGCAGAGATCGGGGGGGACCGGGAGCCCAGACGGCGTTCCGGCAAGAAAAGTCCTGAAAAGCGGCATACAGGAGGATCGGATGAAATTCACACCGGAGGAATTGCAGCGCTACAACCGGCAGCTCATCATCCCCGACATCGGCGAGGAGGGGCAGCGGAAGCTGGCGCGCGCGAAGGTCTTCGTGGCCGGGGTCGGCGGGCTCGGCTCCATCTCCTCTTACTACCTGGCGGCCGCCGGGATCGGGCATCTGAAGATCGTGGACATGGACACGGTCGATTACAGCAACCTGAACCGGCAGATCATCCACTGGACCGAAGATATCGGGGTGCCCAAGACTGAATCGGGGGCGCGCAAGTTGATGAACCTGAATCCCCACTGCCGGGTCGAAACGGTGCAGCAGAAGATCACGCGCGAAAACTGCGCGGCCATGGTGGGAGAATGTGAGCTGATCGTGGACGCCATGGACAACATGGAGGGGCGGCGCGCCCTCAACGCCGCCAGTGTGCAGCTGGGGATTCCCTACATCTACGGCGGGGTGTACCAGCTCGACGGGTTGATCTCCACCTTCATTCCCGGCCAAACCCCCTGCCTGGAGTGCGTCTTCCCCGATGACGGTTCCACGACTCGCCCCAAACCTCCCGGGATCCTCGGGCCAGCGCCCGGGGTGATCGCCTGCCTTCAGGCGATCGAGGCGATCAAGTGGATCGTGGGGATCCAGGGGCTGCTGACCGGCCGCCTCCTCTCCTTCTGCGGCTTCGACATGACCTTCCGGGAGTTCCGCATCAGCCGCAACCCCGATTGCGCCGTCTGCATGCAGCGCCGCTCCGGCTGAACCCTCAGCCTCGGCAAGGGCGACCGGTCGGGTGACTTCCGGTCCCTCTCGGCGCGCTTCCTACGGTCGGTTCCAGCCCCGGGTGGAGGTCTTTCCTTCGATGACCCGAAGAGCTGCCCGGTAAGGGGGGCTATCAGGCAGGTCGGCGCGACCGCCGAACCCTAGGCGCGCAGCTTTTCCAGGGCACGGGCGAAGGCGGGGAGCGATCGGACAACGGTGTCCCGGGGGACCGTCAACGACAGGCGCATGTAGCCCTTGCGCCCGAACCCGCTTCCGGGGACCGCCAGCACCCCCTCCTCCTGGAGCAGGTGCACGAACTCGAAATCGTCCGGGATCGGCGTCTTCAGGAAGACGTAGAAGGCTCCCTGGGGCCGGCGCACCTCGTAGCCCGCGCGCTCGAGCCCGTCGCACATCAGGTCGCGCTTTTCCTGGTAGACGGCCAGGTCGGTCGATTCGTCCGGCGCCTCGGCCACCACCAGCTGCCAGATCGCGGGGGCGTTGATGAAGCCGAGGATGCGGCCGGTAAAGGCGCAGGCCTGGGCCAGCGCCAGGGCGTCCGGCACGCGCGGCGAGACGGCCAGGTAGCCGATCCGTTCTCCCGCGAGTCCCCACTTCTTCGACCAGGAGGTGGTGATCATGCAGTTGGAGACGATCGAAGCCAGTTGCGGGCAGCGGGCGCCGTCGTAGACGATGGAGGTGTACGGTTCGTCGCTCAACACCAGGATGGGCGCGGCCGCCTTCGCCAGCACCGCTTCCAGTTCCCGCAACGTTGCTTCGGGGTAGATGACCCCGCTCGGGTTGTGGGGCGAATTCAGGATGATGGCGCGGGTGCGCGGGCCGATTTTCGCCGCGATCGCCCCGACGTCGAGCGAAAAGTCCTCCCGGGTCTCCACCGGCACCATGACCCCGCCGTAGTTGCCGATGTAGAAAGCGTAGTCGGGGAAGCAGGGCATGGGGACGATCACCTCCTCCCCCGGATTGAGGACGGCCTTGAGTGCCGCGTTCATGGCGCCGGCGCACCCCGCCGTCATCAGGACGTGGCCCGGGGTGAAATCCACCCCCGTCGCTTCCCGCAGCCGCCGCGCCACCGTCTCGCGCGCCTCGGGAAAACCGGGATTCGGCATGTAGCCGTGCGACCCCGGCGCGCTGCGCTCGGCCAGGGCCCGGAAGGCCCGGAGCACCCCCGCCGGCGGGTCCTCGCTGGGGTTCCCGAGCGAGAAATCGAACACGTTTTCCGCCCCCCTCTCGGCCTTCATCCGTATCCCTTCCTCGAACATCCTGCGGATGAAGGAGGATCGCTCGATCTGTTTCCGGACCTCACTGGCGATGATCATGGCATGCTCCTGTCGGCGTCAAAAGAAGCGATTCTATCGTCCCGGGCCGCGCCGGCGCAAGCCCGGGCCGCAGTATTCGCCCGCCAAAATGCAAATCCTGGACATCCACCAACTGAAAAAAGAGTGGATGTCCAGGATTTGCAGCCATCAATGGATGTCCATGTTTGTGTTCCGAATCCGGTTTGAGGGCGGCGGGTTTCCAGGCTGTAAATCGGCGCCGGGGTGGTTTAAAATCGCCCTATGAAACGTGCAGTGTCCCATTTCCGCCAGGCGTCGGCGGCCATCCTACTGATTTTTGCCGCCTGGAGTGTTCCGGCGCCGGCGGCGGAATCGACCCGGTTTGAAAGAGTGAGTGAGCACTGCCACTACATGCGCCTCAACGGTGGGAATGTGGCGGTCGTGGTCGGCGCCGACGGGGTCCTGATGGTGAACCCGCCCGACGGGGACGGCCTCGACAGGGTGCGGGAAGCACTGGGGCGACTGAGCGCCGCCCCGGTGCGCTGGCTCGCCTTCACCGAGCCGCGCTACGTCGACCGGGCCGGGACGCGCTACTACGCAGACTTGGGGGCCCAGCTGGTGGGGAGCCGCAACCTGCACCGGCTCTTCGTGGAATTGAACGGTGAAGAGACCGGGCCCGGGCAGCCGTCTGGCGGCCGCGGCCTGCCGGATATGGGGAGGGAAAGGGGCACGCCGGGGGAAGACAGGCGGGAGTGTTGGACGCTCGAGGCCGGGCCCCGGGATCCGGCGGCCGAACTCCGCGGGCCGGATAGAGAGGATGAAAACAGCGCCCCGGGAGCGGGAGGGGCCGAAGGATGGACGGACCGGGACCGCTCGGAAAGGCGGGGGGGCGAAATCCTCCTGCCTGGAGCCGCCACGGAGTCCCGGGAAAAGAGAACGGGGGATGCAGGCCCCATGTGGCCTGGACACGTGGCGCCATCCGGAGCGCCGCTCGCCTGGTTCCTCTTTGACGAAAGCATGCGGATCTATCCCGGGGGCCTTGAGGTCCAGGTCTTCGCCTTGGGCAAGAGTGCGCGTTCGGGCGGGGATGTCGCCCTGCACCTGCCGGCCGAAAAGGTCCTGCTGGTGGGGGACCTTTATGAATCGGCCCGCTATCCGGAAATCGATATCGAGGCCAGGGGGGACCCATCGGGCTGGTTCGAGGGGATGGCCGAGGTCATCGAGGCGGTCCCCCTTCTCATGCCCTCGATCGCGCGGAACCAGCCGAAGGAGGGGACAACCCTGGCGGAAGGGGTGGCCGTCGTTTCGTCGCGTGACGTCCCGAGTAACCTGCAGAACATGAAAGACCTGCTCGAGGACTGCCGGAAGCTGCGGCGGGAGATCACCCGATCGGTCCAGGTCGGGCGCAGCCTGGAGCGCTTCCTCTCCATGCCCTCGCTCTACCCCTATCGTAGCTACGGGAACCTCGACTCCTTCGCCCGCCGGCTCTATGCCGCCCTTGGCGGAACCCTCTAGCCCCCCCTCACTGAAAAACCGGGTCTTCCTGCCGCTCCGGATGCGGAATCCAGGCCAGATCCTGGACATCCACCAATTTTTGAAAAGATGGATGTCCCGTGATTCCGTAATCAGTGGATGTCCAGGATTTCACTCAGGATGGTGCCAGAGAAAGTGGGTGTCCGGGATTGGGTTTTGCAGCAATCGGTGGGTGTCCAGGAATGAGGCAGCAGGTGGATGGCCAGAATTGCAGCCGGGATGGTGCCTGAGAAGGTGGGTGTCCAGAATTGGGGCAGAAAGAGTGGATGTCCAGGATTGGATGTCCGGGATGGGATTGCGGTCCGGGCGGGCGGGGGCTACTTTGCCCAGCCCTGCCAATCTTCGGGGCCCGCGTAGAGATACGTGCGGAACCGGTCGACGGGGATCATCACGATCTTGCTCCCCGTCTTTCCCTGGCTTTTGGCCTCGTAGCGCACGGCCTGCGCCCTGACGCAGCGCCCCTGCCCGTCCCGCTCCCGCACCAGCCAGCCGTCGGCGTGGAACTCCCGGATCCCGTCGGGGGCGTAGCGGCGCCACCCGGCGAGCCTCCCGCCGGGGGCGTAGAGATAAACGTCGCGCCAGCCGGCGGCCGAGGCGATGCGGGGGTCGACGTAATTGGGGCGCCACTCGGCCTCCACCACGCCGGGGAAGAGGAGGCGCCCGAGGAGGACGGCGTTCAGCCGCCCGATCATGGAGAGCCCGAAGCGGGTGTGGACCGCGGCCTCCTCCTTCCCCTCTTTCCGCAGCCGGGTCAGCCGGAAGCGGCCGGCGCTCTCCTCGGCGAGGCCGTAGCGCACGAGCTCCTCCCGCACCTCCTCGAGCGCCGCCTGCGCTTTCTTCCCCGCGCCGGCTTCGAGGCGGGCGAAGGCCTCCGCGTTGTCGCTCCAGAGGCCGGGGTCTTCCAGAAGCCTTCCGAGCGCCACCGCGGCGGCCGCGGCGGCCCCGGCGGGGAGATCCCGTTCCTTGCGCTCAAGTACCGCCCGCTCGGCCTTCCGGGCGTCGGCGAGCGCCTTGCGAGAGGCTGCCAGCGCCTTCGGGTCGCTCTTCCCCCCCGCCTTGCCGGCGGCCTCGATCTCCGACCTCCGCTCCGCCGCTTCCCGGGCCGCCGCGCTCGCCGCGCGGTATTCGGTCCCGAGCGAGCGGAGGCGGGCGGCGGCCCGGGTGCCGAGGCGTCCTTCGAGAAGGCGCGCGGGGAGGGAGTCCCCCGCCTCCAGGAGGAGGAAAAATTCATCCCAGTCGGCGACCGACGCGCGGGCGGAGCCGGCGCCGTAGCCGATGTCGACCACCCGGCCGTCCCCCAGGTAGGTCCGGGCCTCGTTGTCGGGCATGTAATACGTGATGAACGCGGGGGGGGAGTACCAGTCGCCGTTATGGACGAATACGCCGATGTCCACCCGGTTGGTTTCCAGCGCCGGGTCGGAGGGGAGCGCGAAGCGGTCGTGGAACGGGACCGTGATTTCGGCCCGGGAGCGTTCCTCGTTGAGATAGCGGATCCGGACCGCGGCGGGGTCGCCCCGCAGCACCGCCCAGAAAAAGCGGAGCGGTTTCCCGTTGAGGTCGCGGCTCTCCGCGGCGCTGACGGTGATGCGGCGCTCGCGCGCCGAGCCGCGGAAGACGCGGGCGATCACGGCGGGGGTGTCGCCCAGGACCTCCGTCCGCCCCGGTTCGAAGTGATCGATCCCGCTGCGGGCTCCATCCTCCCGCTCCGCCCGGATCAGGGCGACCGGGGGGAGGCTCGAGAGGGTGATCCGGTGCGCCCCCTCTACCATGGCGCCCGGGTCGAGGTCGGAGCCGCGGAAGACCGTGGGATGGGCGCGGCCGGTCAGGTAGTCCCCGGGGTCCTCGAGCCGCCTGGAGGTGACGCGCAGGAGCATCTGAACCGTCGGCATCAGCATCCCCGCCTCGGCCAGTTTCCTTTTGACCTCGGGGCGGAAGGCGGCCAGGGTCGAGGCGATGGCGCGCAGGAAGGGCTGGTCGGAGCCGGAGGAGCCCTGCGAAATGACGAGGTAGGGGGTGTTGGTGGGGAAGAGGTCCCCGTAGCCGTCGCGCGGGAGACCGTCGGGGCCGGTGCCCCCGGGGCCGTTCCGGCCGGGGTCGTGGTCTCGGTGCTCGGGGTAGACGTACAGGTTGTTGCGCGAGTACTCGGCGAAGAGGAACTCGAGCCCCCGGGGCCGGGCGTAGTAGTGCCGCGGCAGGCTCCCCCCCGCCTCCGGGGCGGCCGAGGTCGAGGAGTTGCCGATGACGACCCCGGGGAGGACCCTCGATTGGAGCGCGTAGTCCGCGTTGCGCTTGCGCTCCGCCTCGGTGTAGGTGACGGCTTCGAGCTGAGGGTAGCGCGCGAGGTCGAGCCGCGAGTGCCCCCGGTCGCGGTTGTCGTAATAATCCCCCCGGTTTCCCGCCGCCGTCCCCTCGGCGTACCAGCGGCGCAGGGCCCGGGCGATCTCGCCCGAGTCCGCATCGGACACGATGGGGGCTTCCCCCTGCGCCTGGCCGGGCGCGGAAGGCTGCGCCCCCCAAAGCAGGCCCAGGGCGGCGGAGGCGGCCAGGATGAGGGAGAAGCGGATTCTCACCGCCCCTCCAGCGCCGCGATTTCGGCGACGACGGGGGCGTGGTCGCTGGTGCCGAATTCGGCCAGCACCGAACAGCTCGAAACGGCGGCGGCCGCGGCGGGGCTTGCCAGGACGTAGTCGAGGCGCCAGCCGATGTTCTTGGCCCGCATCTGGCGCCAGGGCGGCCACCAGGTGAAGAGCGCATCGTTATCGGGGTCGAGTTCACGGCCGGCGTCGGTGAGCGCGCCCGATGCCAGGAGGCGCTCGAAGGCCGCGCGCTCGTCCGGCCGCTGTCCGATGGCGTCCGCTTTGCGCTCCTTCGGGTGGACGTCCCTATCGGTGCGGGTCACGTTCATGTCGCCGCACAGGACGAGCTCGAGCCCGCCGGAGCGGCAGCCGGCGGCGTAGCGCTCCATTTCCGCGAGGAAGCGGAGCTTGGCGTCGTAGTCCTTGCCGCCGTTCGGGACGTAGACCGACCCGACGACCGTGCGGCCGATCCGGACCACGGCGATGCGGGTCTCGAAATCGAAGTCCGGGTGCTCGAAGCGGGCGGGGGCCGGCAGGAGGTCGCGCCGGACCAGGAGGCCCACCCCGGAGTAGGCGCGCTCCCCGTGCCAGCAGCTCCAGTAGCCGTCGAGCTCCCTGAGCGGGGCCGGGACCTGGTCGGGGCGGGCCTTCAGCTCCTGCAGGCAGACGACGTCGGGCCGGTCGCGCGCGATCCATTCGAGCACCTGCGCTTCCCGGGCGCGGATGCCGTTGACGTTCCACGTGGCGATTTTCACGCGCTGCCTCCCTGGGAATTCAAAAACGATCGACGGTCTAATACTGTCACCCCGGCGCCGCCCCCGGCAACCTCAAAGTGCGCGCGCGAGGGGGGCCTCCATTCCGGGGGGCGGCCGGCCGGGGGAGGGGCGGGAGAGCGGCAGGTGGGGGTGAAGCGGCGGGCCGTTACGCCGGACCCGGGGGGGCCTCCTCCCTGCCGGGGGCGCAGGGGAACTAGAGCGCGATGACGGTCAGGACCAGGCCCGCGAGGGAGAGGACGGTCGGCACTTCCGCGAAGAAGAGGAGGCCGAAGAGCATGGCGGCCGAGGGTTCGCCCCCCGCGGCCAGGATCGCGGCCTTGCCCGTTTCCACGTCGCGGAGCGACAGCGCGTAGAGCACGTGGGGGAGCACGGATCCGGGGGGCGGCCGGCCGGGGGAGGGGCGGGAGAGCGGCAGGTGGGGGTGAAGCGGCGGGCCGTTACGCCGGACCGGGGGGGCCTCCTCCCTGCCGGGGGCGCAGGGGAACGAGAGCGCGATGACGGTCAGGACCAGGCCGGCGAGGGAGAGGGGGGAAGGCACTTCCACGAAGAAGAGGAGGCCGAAGAGCATGGCGGCCGAGGGTTCGCCCCCCGCGGCCAGGATCGCGGCCTTGCCCGTTTCCACGTATCGGGGCGACAGCGCGTAGAGCACGTGGGGGAGCACGGATCCGGGGGGCGGCCGGCCGGGGGAGGGGCGGGAGAGCGGCAGACGGGGGCGAAGCGGCGGGCCGTTACGCCGGACCCGGGGGGGCCTCCTCCCTGCCGGGGGCGCAGAGGAACGAAAGCGCGATGACGGTCAGGACCAGGCCCGCGAGGGAGAGGACGGTCGGCACTTCCGCGAAGAAGAGGAGGCCGAAGAGCATGGCGGCCGAGGGTTCGCCCCCCGCGGCCAGGATCGCCGCCTTCCCCGTTTCCGCGTCGCGGAGCGACAGGGTGTAGAGCACGTAGGGGAGCACGGACGCGAAGAGGGAATGGAGCGCCAGAAAAAAGAAGTTGCCGGCGGGCGCCGCCGCTACGAACCCGCCGATCCCCCCCCAGTCGGTAAAGGGGAGCAGGGCCAGCGCCATCGTCAGGGTGGCGTAAAGAGTGATGGTGAGGACGTGGTACCCCCTTTCCATGGCGATTTTGGAAAACACGCTGTAGAGGGCATAGAAAAAGGCCGCCGCGAGCCCCATGAAGATTCCGGCCGCCGTCCACTCCAGGCCGCCCCCCTCCAGGCCGCCGCTCCCCAGGAGGCCGCCGCTCCCCAGGAGGCCGCCGACCAGGGCGCAGCCCAGGAGCGCCAGGGAGGCGCTCGCGATCTTCCTGGCCGTGATCCTTTCCCGGAACAGCACGGCCGCCCAGAGAATGACGAAGACGGGGGCCAAGGCGAGCAGCACCGCCGCGAGCGACAGGGTCAGCCGGTTGATCGCCTCGTTGTAGCAGAAGTTCAGCCCCAGCATCCCGAGCGACCCGGCGGCGATGAACAACCAGGCGTCCCGGGGGCGCACCCTGAGCAGGGACCGGTCGTGCGCGAGCATGCCGACAATCAACAGGAGGGCGGCGCCCAGCATCCTCGTCGAGAGCACCGTGGGGTTGTCCATGCCGGCCGCCGTGAGCGTGCGCACGAATATTCCTACCGAACCCCACGAAACGCCCGCGAGCAGCGGCAGGAGCCATATCATTCGTTTCATCTCGTCCTTCTCCCGTTCTTGGCGCTCCCGGATGTCCGTCACACCCCCGTCACCCCCGGATGTCCGCCGCACGTCCGTTGCCCCCGGATGTCCGCCGCACGTCCGTTGCCCCCGGTGTCCGGGGAGCGCCGGCCGTGCCCGCGCGCGCCCGTGCCCGCACGTTCCGCTCCCGGACCCGGATCAGGGGCGGGGGAGCGGCTATTCCTGGTACAGGTTGTCGAACTTGGTGAACTGGCGGCTGAAGGCGAGCTGGATGCTGCCGGTGGGGCCGTTGCGCTGCTTGCCGATGATGAGCTCGGCCAGCCCCTGGTTTTCCTCGGTGGGATTCGCCAGCTCCTCGCGGTAGATGAACATCACGATGTCGGCGTCCTGCTCGATCGAGCCCGACTCCCTGAGGTCGGAGAGCTGGGGGCGGCGGTCGTCGCCGCGGCGCGATTCCACCGCGCGGCTGAGCTGGCTGACGGCGATCAGGGGGATGTTGAGGTCCTTGGCGATCCCCTTCAGGCCGCGCGAGATCTGGGCGATCTCCTGGGTGCGGTTCTCGTAACGCTGCGTGGAGCCCGTCATCAGCTGGAGGTAGTCGACGATGACGAGGTCGAGGCCGTGCTCCAGGCTGAGGCGGCGCGACTTGGAGCGCAGCTCCGAAATGTTGATACTGGCGGTGTCGTCGATGAAGATCTTCGCCTTCGAGAGGGCGCCGCAGACGTGACCGAGGCGGGCCCAGTCGTCCTTGCTCAGGAAACCGGTGTTGATCCGCTGCTGGTCGATGCGGGCCTCGCTCGACAGGAAGCGCTTGACCAGCTGCTCCTTGCTCATCTCGAGGCTGAAGATCCCCACGGTCTTGTCTTTGCGGAGCGCCAGGTGCTCGGCGATGTTGAGGCAGAGGCTGGTCTTGCCCAGCCCGGGCCGCGCGGCCACGATGATGAGGTCCGAGGGCTGCAGCCCCGCCGTCATCCGGTCGAGGTCCACGAACCCCGTTTCCAGGCCCGTCACCGTCGCCTTGTGGTGGGACAGCTTCTCGATATCCGCGTAGACGTCGCTGACGATCGGGGGGATGGGGGTGAAGCCGGAACGGAACTGCGCGTTGGAGATGTCGTAGATCGCCTTCTCGGCCGACTGCAGGATCTCCTCGGTCGGGTCCTCGTCCCGGTAGCTGCGCGACATGGTCTCGCTCGAGACCTGGATGAGGCGCCGCAGGGTCGACTTTTCCTTGACGATCCGGGCGTAGTGCCCGATGTTCAGGGCCCGCGGCAGGCCGTCGGTGAGGCCGGCGAGGTAGGCGGCCCCCCCGGTGCTTTCCAGTTCGCCCGCGCGCTGCAGCTCCTCCTTGAGCGTGATCAGGTCGATCGGCCTGGAGTTGTCCATCAGCTGGAGCATCTTCTCGAAGACCCGGCGGTGCCCCTCGAGATAGAAGTCCTGCGCCTTGACCGTCTCGAACACGGTGTGCAGCGCCTGCTCGTCGAGAAGCACCGCCCCCAGGATCGAGCGCTCGGCCTCGAGGTTGTGCGGGAGCGTTTTTTCCAGACTGATGTCGGCCATGGCGATCGGCAACCTCAACCCGCGATTTGCGACGGACGGCCCCGTCGACCGCAAATCGTGAATCGTCCGTTACTGGGCGGTTTCCGGCTCCTGCTCCGGCTCCACGACCACGCGGACGGGGACCGTGACTTCGCGGTGCAGGCGGATCGGCACCTGGTATTCCCCGACCGCCTTGATCGGCTCGTCGAGCTGGATCTTGCGCTTGTCGATATCGATCTGGCGGGCGTTGAGGAACTCGGCGATGTCGAGCGCCGTCACCGATCCGTACAGTGCCCCCTCCTCGCCGGTCCTGCGCTGGATCGTCACCGTGACCTTGACGATCTCCCGGGCCACGAGCGAGGCCGCTTCCTTCTCGCGGTGGTCGCGCTTGGCCTGGGCCAGCTTCTCCACCTCCACGGCCTTGATGTTGCCGGGAGTGGCATCGACGGCGAATTTTCTCGGGATGAGATAGTTGCGTGCGTACCCGGCCGCCACCTTGACGATATCGCCGATCCGGCCCAGGTTTTCAACATCCTGCTTTAAAATGACGTTCATGTTTCATGCCCTCTGGGGAAAGGAAGCCTAGTCCGAAAGGAACGGGAGGATGGCCATGTGCCTGGCGCGCTTGATGGCTTCCGTGAGCAAACGCTGGTGAGTCGAGCAGACGCCGCTGATTCTCCTGGGGAGGATCTTCCCGCGCTCGGGGATGAAATGGTTCAGGAGTTTGGCGTCCTTGAAATCGATATAGGAGATCTTTTCGGCGCAGAACTTGCACACCCGCTTGCGCCGAACGCTGAACCTTCTTTGAGCTGCCATAATGTATCGCCTTTCTGTTGGGATCCCGGTCGGGGTCCCGGAACGGGTCCCTTAAGCCTCTTGCCCTGCGGCCTCCCCGGAGGGCGCCGCCGCCTGCGGGGTCTCGGCCGGCTGCGGGGTTTCCGCCGCCTGCGCCTCCGGCTCCGTCTTCTCGGACTTCCGCCGCCGGGCCGCCTTGATCTTCTCGGAACGCTTGAGCGCCAGGTCGGTGCGGACGGAGATGTAGCGGATGATGGAATCGGTCACCCGGAAGCGGCGCTCCAGCTCCGCGATGGCGGGGCCGTCCCCCTCGATGGTGAGGACGACGTAGTAGCCCTCCCTGAATTTGTCGATCTTGTACGCCAGGGACTTCTTGCCCCAGTTGTCCACCTTGACCACTTTGCCGTTTTTGCCCTCAACCACCGTCTGGACGTGGCTGATAAAGCCGTCCAGCTCCTCGCTGGTCAAAGTGGGAGCGGCGACAAAGACCACTTCATAGTTTCTCACGGTCTTCTCCTTGCTTCTTCATGCGTTATACAGCGCCATAGTTCTGGCAACGCCTTCGCTCACTATCGATCTGACGGCGTTGCCCGCCTTGCCGATCATCTCTTCCAGCTCCGCCGCCTGTCCCGCAGAAAAGTCCGACAGGACGAACCCGGCCGTGTCCTCAGGCATCCGCTCCTCGGCGATCCCGAGCCGCACCCGCACGATGTCGTCGGTGCCGGCCAGCTCCAGGACCGATTCGAGCCCGTGGTGCCCGCCCGCGCTCCCGCGCGCCCGCACCCGCAACCGGCCGAGCGGCAGGCTGAGGTCGTCCAGCACCACGATGAGGTCCCCGGGGCCGAGCCCCAGTGCCTCGAGCAGCATCCGGGCCGCCCGGCCGCTCCGGTTCATGTAGGTCAGCGGCTCGGCCAGCAGCACGGGCCGCCCCCCGATCTCCGTGCGGCAGGTGCGGGCGACGCCGCGCTCCGACCACCGGGCGCCCGATTCGCGGGCCAGCAGGTCCAGCACCATGAACCCGACGTTGTGCCGGTTGCGGGCGTAGGATGCGCCCGGGTTCCCCAGCCCGAGAACGATCCGTTCCGGGGTCCCGGCTCGCGTGTCACGGGTCTCCGCCATCGCGCGCGCGGCCCGGGGCTACTTGGAATCGGGCTTCTTGCCCTTCGGTTCCTCGGCGGCCCCTTCCTCGCCCTTCCCCTTCTTGGCCACTTCCGGCTCGGCCGCCGGTTCCGCTTCCGCCGCGGCCTCTTCCTTGACCGGAGGTGTGACGGTCACGATCACGACGTCGGGTTCGCTCAGGATGGCGACCTTGTCACCCAGGTCGAGGTCCCGGACCCGGACGTAGTCGTTGATCTTCAGCGGGCCGACGTCGATCTTGATCGATTCGGGGATGTCGGTCGGCAGGCATTCGATCTCGACGGCGCGGGTCACGAAGTCCAGGGTCCCGCCCTCGAGCTTGACCCCCTGCGCCTCGCCGTGCAGTTCCACGTTGACCGACAGGACGAGCCGGCGGTCCATGGCGATCTCCATCAGGTCGACGTGCAGGAGGTTCCCCTTGATCGGATGGCGCTGGTAGTCCTTGACCATCGCCGGATTCCCGGCGGAGCCGTCCACGCTGACGTTGAAAATCGTGTTGCGCCCGGCTTCCGAATGGAGGATGTCCAGGACTGCTACGGGGTCGACCGAGACGGCCACGGACGCCTTCCCGCGGCCGTAGATGACGGCCGGGATCCGTCCCGACCGCCGTATCCGACGGTTGGCGTTCTTCCCTTCCGGGGTCCGCGCCTGCGCTTCAATGACTGTTGGCATGAATCCAACTCCTTTGCTAGACGAAAAGATTGCTTACACTGGTTTCCTCATGAATGCTCTGGATGGCGGTGCCCAGCAGGGGCGCGACGCTCAGGACCTTCATGTTCGGGAGGACCTTCTCCGGGGCGATGGGCACCGTGTCGGTGAGGAGGATCTCCTCGAGCGGCGCGCTGCCGAGCCGGTCGATCGCCGGTCCGCTCAGGATCCCGTGGGTCGCGCTGGCGTAAATGCGCTCCGCCTTCTTCTTCTTCAGCGCCAGGACGGTGTTGACCAGGGTCCCGGCGGTGTCGATCATGTCGTCGCAGATGATGATGTTGCGCCCGCTCACGTGCCCGATCACGTGCAGCACCTCGGCCTCGTTCGGCCCCGTCCGCCTCTTGTCCACCACGGCCAGGTCGGCGTCGAGGCGCTTGGCGAAGGCCCGCGCCCGCTCCACCCCCCCCGCGTCGGGGGAGACGACCGTGAGGTCGGGGATGTCCATGTTCCGGAAATACTCGACCAGGACCGGGGCCGCGTACAGGTGGTCGACCGGGATGTCGAAGAAACCCTGGATCTGGCCGGCGTGCAGGTCCATCGAGAGGATGCGGTTTGTCCCGGCGGCCGTCAGCAGGTCGGCGACGAGCTTGGAGGAGATCGGGACGCGGGGCTTGTCCTTGCGGTCCTGGCGCGCGTACCCGTAATAGGGCATGACGGCCGTGATCCGGGCGGCCGAGGAGCGCTTGAACGCGTCGATCATGATCAGCAGCTCCATCAGGTTGTTGTTCACCGGGCAGCAGGTGGGCTGGATGATGAACACGTCCTTGCCGCGGACGTTCTCGAGGATCTGGCAGTAGAGCTCCCCGTCGCTGAACCGGGCGAGGTTGATGGCCCCCAGGGGAATCCCGAGGTGGCGGCAGATCTCCTCGGCCAGGGGGGGATTGGAATTACCCGAAAATATTCTCAAATCTCCGTTTGCCCGCATAGTTCCACTGCCTTCCATTCATTTCCTCCGGGAAGCTCCGCGGGGTGGCTGGGGCGGGAGGATTCGAACCTCCGAATGCAGGTGCCAAAGGCCTGTGTCTTACCGCTTGACGACGCCCCAGCAATATCCGCGGCGAAAGGCACACCAACGGCCTTTCGCTCCTGAGCCCCGGCGTCTACCCGAACATGCTTTGGAAATACTCAGCTCGAGAAAGGGTCCTCGCCGGAAACACCCGCCAGGGTCTCCTTACGGTTTCCCGCGTAGCGGCGAGTGTTGATTCCTCACTTGGGAAGAATCCGAAGACGGATGATCCGCTGCCCGAGAGCAGCACCGCCGCCGCTCCCCGGGCCTCCAGAAACTCTTTGGCTTCCCGGATGGGGGGATAGGCGGACAGGATCGAAGTCTCAAAATCATTAAAGATCTCAGCCGGGAGGGGTTCTCCCTCTTTCACCCGACTGCAGAAACGATGAATTCTATGGTCGCGGCGTGCGGAAGTCAACCCCAAATTCAGGGAGCGATAGGCGTCGCCGGTGGGGACGTGGACCCCGGGGTGGACGACCACCAGGTGCGCGCACGCGGGGGAGGGGAGGGGGGTGAGGATTTCGCCGCGGCCGGTCCCCAGGGCGGTCCCGCCGCGGAGGAAGAAGGGGACGTCGGAACCCAGGGCGCCGGCGATCTCCTCGAGCGCGGCGTCGGGGGCGTCCACCCCCCAGAAGCGGCGCAGGCCCAGGAGCACGGCGGCCGCGTTGCCGCTCCCCCCTCCCAGCCCGGCCCCGGTCGGGATCGACTTGCGGAGCGTCAGGGCGACCCCGCGCCCGGGGGCGAAGCGGGCCGCGAAGGCCGCGGCCGCCTTCCAGGCGAGGTTCTCCTCCTCCGCCACCCCGGGGAGGTTTTCGGCCCGGAGCCCGATCCGGTCGCTTTCCCGGAACTCGAGGCGGTCGGCGAGGTCGATCGTCTGGAAAACGGTCTCGATGTCGTGGTAGCCGTCCGCCCGCCGCCCCAGGACGGCCAGGGCGGGGTTGATCTTGGCGAAGGAACGGATCTCGAGCGGCGCGGGCGTCACCGTCCGGACTTCCCCCGGCTCCGGGTCCGTTCGAGCTTCTCGAGCTTCCGGCGCACCTTTTCGACCTCCTCGGGATCGGTCCCGATCCGGACGGAGCTCCGGTAGAAGTCGCGCGCCTTGTCCAGGTCGCCGGTCCTGTGGTAGAGGTCCCCCAGGTGCTCGTCGATGGTGGGGTCGTTCTGCACCATCCGCTTCGCCTCCAGGAGGTATTTCTCGGCCTGCTCGAGGTCGTCGAGCTTGAAGAACGCCCAGCCGAGCGAATCGAGGTAGGCGCCGTTGTTGGGCTCGATGGCCAGGGCCTTCCGGACGTACCCGACCGCCTCCTCGAGCCGGACGCCCCGGTCGGCCAGCATGTAGCCCAGGTAGTTCAGGACCATCGCGTTCTCGGGGTTCCGGTCGAGGAGCTCCTTGAAGAGGGATTCCGCGCGATCGTAATCCTTGCCCCGCTCGTACACCGCCGCCCGCTGGAACTTGAGCCGTTCGTCGGCCTCCGGGTTCCGGCTTTCGGCCCGCACCAGGACCCGCTCGGCCTCGTCGAAGCGCCGGGACTGGAGGTGGAGCTGGCTCAGGTTGACGACGATGTCGAGGTTTTCGGGGTGGGACTCGAGCATCCGGTTGAGGGCCTCCACCGCTTCGGCCGATTTCCCCGCCTCCCCGAGGGTGAGCGCGTGGAGGATCCCGGCCTGCACGTTGTCCGGGTCCTCGTCGAGGAGCCGCCGCCCGAGCTGGAGCGCCTCGTCGAAGCGCCGGGCCGTGCGGTAGGCGTTCAGGAGCTGGATCCGTGCCCTCGGGTCCTCCCCGGCCATTTTACGGTAGAGCTCGATCGCCTTGTCGTGCTCCCCGAGCTCGATGTAGAGGGCGGCCAGGTTCTGCCGGAAGAGGGTGCGGTTGGCCGATTCCTGTTCGTTCCCCTCCGAAGCGCGGACCAGGTCGGAAAAATGCCGCACGGCTTCCTCGTAGCTGCCGGTCTCGGCCAGGGCGCGACCGAGGTAGAAGCGCGCTTCCGTATCCCCGGGGACCGCGTCGAGGAGGGCCCTGAAGGTCGGGATGGCGTCGGCACGGGCGCCCGATTCCAGCCGGGCGCGCCCGAGGAGGAGGCGGGATTCGCGGTCGAGCGGCGTCTTCTCCCCGAGGTCCTCGAGGAGGCGGATCGTCTCCGCGTAATCCCCGTCGTTGAAGAGGGATTCGGCCAGGCTGCGGGTCACCTCCGGGTTGTGGCCGGTGAGCTCCAGCAGCGCCTGGAAGGCTTCGGCCGCCTTCCGGTTTTCGCCGATCCGGGAGTAGAGGCTCCCGAGCTGCATGAGGGCCTCGGGGGATTCCGGCTCGGCCTCGAGGGCCCGGTTCAGGTACTCGAGTGCCTTTTCGGGCTCCCCGGTCTCTTCGTAATGCTTGGCGATGGCGCGGTAGCCGAGGCCGCCGATCCCGGGGAGGCGCTGGTACTGTTCGTAGGCCGCGATAGCCTTTTCCGGCTCGTTGAGCTGGAAGTAGAGAGACCCCAGCAGGTAGTGGACCCGCTCGTCCCCGGGCGTCAGCAGTTTCAGCGCTTCCAGCTCCGCCGCCGCCTTGAGGAGCCACTCCCGGCCGGCGGGCGACCGCTCCGATGGCCTCAGGTAGATATTGGCCAGCAGCCAGCGGGGCTCGGGGTTTTCGGGGTCGAGGCGCACCGCCTTTTCGGCGTAGGCGATCGCCTCCCCGAGGTTGCCCGTTTTCCCCAGGAGCAGGGCGGTTTCCAGGTGAACGGCGCTGCTTTGCGGGTTGTGCCCGAGCGCCTGTTTCATGGCGTCCAGCGCCCGGCGCGGGTCCCCGTTGTTGTCGTACCACTGCGCCAGGACATAGTGGTAGTAGCTCAGCGCCAGGTCCGCGGGGGCCCCGTCCGCGGGGGCCCCGTCCGCGGGGGCCCCGTCCGCCCCCGCCTGGGCGAGGGCTTCCTCGGCCAGGGCGGTGTCCAGGTTGATCGGCTGCGCGGCCCGGGCCTCCGGCCCGGCCCAGGCGCCCGCGGCCAGGAGACACCCCAGGGCGCAGGGGCGTAAAAGTTGAAAGAGCCCGGAATTCATAGACAGAGGTTCCCCTTCCGATAGAATCTACCCCTCATTATGGCACAGGCGCCGGGAGCTTTCCAGCGCGGCCCCCGGCGGGCTGATTCCGCGCGGGCGCCCGGGCGCCGGCCGATTTTTTTGGCTCAAAAGCCGCGGCGTTCATTAGATACGCAGAGGAAGCATCGGATCTCTCAAAAACTGCAAGGAGGAGGTTGTATGAAGTCTCACCGGACTGGCATCGCCTGCATATTGGCGCTCTCGCTCGGCATGGTCTTCGGCTCGGTTTCGGTCCTGGCCCAGAAGGCCCCCGCGTCCACGGGCCAGACGGCCGCAGCGGCCGCAAAGATCAACATCAATTCGGCGACGGCCGAACAGCTCGCGTCCCTTCCCGGCATCGGGCCCTCGATGGCCAGAAGCATCATCGAGCACCGGAGCAAGGTCGGCCGCTTCCAGCGCATCGAGGAGCTGATGAACGTCAAGGGGGTCGGGGAAAAGAAATTCCTGAAGATCAAGGACAGGCTGACGGTTTAGGCGCATCGATCGGCGCCCGGCCGTCACCGGCCGGGCGCCACTGTCATCGTCCGGCGAGCACCACCGTGGGGTGCACCCGGATCCAGCGGGCTGGCTGGTTGACGGCCGGATCGAAGGACTGGACCCGCCGCCCCAGGGCGATGAGATCCCCGGACGTGTCGACGAGGCGCAGCGTCTCCGCCTCCCAGTCGGGGGTGAGCAGGTTCAGGTCGGTCCCGTGGAGGAGCTTCTGCCGGTCGCCGTCGGAGAGCACGATGGCGGGGATCTCCCCGAGCAGGCGGCCGAGGGGGATGACGCGGCCGAGGAAGAAATCGCGCGGGTTGTATTCGAACCCCTCGCCCGTTTTCGTCCCCAGCTCGACGGAGTCCTCGATGGAGAACTCGCCGCTTTTGGTGCGGCGCAGGCGGACGAGATGCGCGCCGCAGCCGTACTCCG
This sequence comes from Acidobacteriota bacterium, assembly GCA_012729555.1. NCBI lineage: Bacteria > Pseudomonadati > Acidobacteriota > Acidobacteriota bacterium. The sequence continues at coordinate 4,533 of JAAYCX010000079.1, read as the reverse complement.
CCCCGATATCGTGCGCCAGGCTCCGGGCATAGGTGCCCGCGGAACAGGAGAGCTCGAACTCCGCCTCGCACCCGTCGACGGCGACCAGTTCGAGCGAGCGGATGGTGACTTCCTTGGCCGGGGGGGCGACCTCGACCCCGGCGCGCGCATAGGCGTACAGGGGTTTCCCCTGGAATTTCTTGGCGGAGAAGGGGGGGGGGGCCTGCCGCAGCGGCCCGCGGTAGCGGCCGAGGATCTCCTCGAGCCGATCCCGGTCCAGTTCGGGGCGGGTGTCCTCGCCCAGCGGGCGGCCGTCCACGTCGTAGGTGTCGGTGGCAAAGCCGAAGCGCATGACGCCCCGGTAGACCTTGTCGGACGCCTGAAAATAGTTGGTGAGGCGGGTGGCCCGCCCCAGCGTCAGCGGCAGCACTCCGGTGGCGAAGGGGTCCAGCGTCCCCGTGTGCCCCACCTTCCGGACCCGGGTCAGGTTGCGGATCTTGGCCACCACGTCGTGCGACGTCCATCCGGCGGGTTTGTCGATGATGAGGACGCCGTCCGCGCTATTCATTGTCTTTTCCATGGATCTCTTCCAGCAGCCGGTCGATGCGCTCCCCGTACTCCTGCGATCCGTCGATCGCGAAGGCGACCTCGGGCACGAACCGGGTGCGGATCCTCTGGCCGAGCTCGTGCCGGACCCAGCCGGTGGCACGGTTGAGTGTTTTGAGGGATTCGGCCTTTTCCTCCTCGGACCCCATCAGGGAGACGAAGACGCGCGCGTGCTTGAGGTCCGGCGTCAGCGTGACCCCGGTGACCGTCACGAACCCTATCCGCCGGTCCTTCATGTTGCGCGACAGCATCAGGCTGATTTCGTGCTGGATCTGAAGCCCCAGCCGCTGGGGCCGTCGTGATGGCTGCATAGGTGCCTCAAGGTTCCAGGTACGATACCCGGCAGTCGGTGAGCAGGTCCCCGAGGATATCCTCCGCGTCCCGCACAAACTGCCCGGTGACGCGTTCGAGAACCGCGTAATCCGCCGCGACCGTCACGGCGTCGAGCCGCGCCCGCTGCCACAGCTCCTGGTGCGCGACCTCCGCGATCGAAAAGCGCGACCGGGCCCGGAGCCGGTCCTGGGCCTGGCGGAGGACCCTGCGCTTGTCCTTCAGCGAGCGGGCGTAGGGCAGGTGGATTTCGAGCGTGCAGTAGGCAATGGGCATGGGTCCCGTCGCAGCGGGCACCCGGCGCCGGGCGCCCGCGGTCCGTTACAGAGAAGTCGGCTGGACCTTCTCGATGACGTACGCTTCTATGATATCGCCCACCTTGACGTCGGAGAAGTGCTCGAACCCGATGCCGCACTCGAACCCCGACTTGACCTCCGGGACGTCGTCCTTGAAGCGCCGCAGCGAGGAGATCTTCCCCTCGTGGACCACCGCGTTGTCCCGGAGCAACCGCGCGTCCGAATTGCGGCGGATGGTCCCGTCGACGACGTAGGAACCGGCGATGACGCCGAACCTGGGGACCCGGAAGGTGTCCCGGACCTCGGCGCGGCCGACATATTTCTCCAGGGACGTCTTCTCCAGGATGCCGATCATCGCGGCCTTGATGTCGTTGGTCATGTTGTAGATCACGGTGTAGAGCCGGATCTCCACCCCCTCGGTGTCGGCCAGTTCCTGCGCCTTGCGCTCGGGGCGGACGTTGAACCCGATGACGATGGCGTTGGAGGCGGAGGCCAGCAGCACGTCGGTTTCGGTCACGGCGCCCGCGCCGCTGTGGAGGATCTTCACCTTGGCCTTTTCCGTCCCCAGCTTGTTGAGCATTTCGCAGGCCACTTCCACCGAGCCCTGCACGTCCGCCTTGAGGATGAGGGGGAGTTCCTTGACCGTCCCCTCGCGCATCTGCTCGTAAAGCGCCTGCAGCGACAGCCGGGCCGACTTCTGCAGCGACTGCTCCCGGTCCTTCGCCTTGCGGTATTCCACGACCTGGCGCGCCTTGGCGGAGTCCTCGAACACCTGGATGAGGTCGCCCGCCATCGGGACCTCCTGCAGCCCCTGGATCTCGACCGGGATGGAAGGACCGGCGGCGTCGAGGTGGCGGCCGCGGTCGTTGACCAGGGCGCGCACGCGCCCGTGGACGGCTCCCGCGACGACGTTGTCCCCCAGCCGGAGGGTGCCGCTCTGGACCAGGACCGTGGCGACGCACCCGCGCCCCTTGTCCACCTTGGCCTCGAGCACCACCCCGGAAGCCAGCCGCTTGGGGTTGGCCTTGAGGTCCCTCATGTCCGCGACCAGGAGGATCATCTCCAGGAGCAGGTCGATGTTGGTCTTCTGTTTGGCCGAAACCGGGACCGTGACGACGTCCCCGCCCCAGTCCTCGGCCAGCAGCCCCTGGTCGGCCAGCGCCTGCTTCACCCGGTCGATCTGGGCCCCCGGCTTGTCGATCTTGTTGATGGCCACGATGAGGGGGACGCCGGCCGCCCTGGAGTGGTGGATCGCCTCGATGGTCTGGGGCATCACGCCGTCGTCGGCGGCGACGACGAGCACGACGATGTCCGTCGCCTGGGCCCCGCGCGAGCGCATCATGGTGAAGGCCTCGTGCCCCGGGGTGTCGAGGAACACGATGCTGCGTTCCTTGATCTCCACCTGGTAGGCGCCGATGTGCTGGGTGATCCCGCCCGCCTCCGATGCCTGCACGTTGGTTTCGCGGATGACGTCGAGCAGCGAGGTCTTGCCGTGGTCCACGTGCCCCATGATGGTGACGACGGGGGGGCGCGTGACGTAGTCTTCCGGGCTGTCGGGGATCTCCTGACGGGCGACCGCTTCCTGCTCGAAGCTGATGAGGTCGGCGCGGAATCCGAATTCGGCGCACACTTCCCTCGCGGCCTCGACATCCAGGGCCTGGTTGATGGAGGCCAGGATCCCCTTGGAAATGAGCTTTTGGATGATGTACTTGGACTTGATGTCCATCTTCTCCGCCAGCTCCTTGATGGTGACTCCTTCGGTGATGGTCATCGGCTTGTAATCTTCCGGGTTGGCGGGCGGGCGCGGCAAATCCACGACCTTGGCGGTCCTTTCGGGGGCCGCCGGCCTCTCCGGCCGCCTCCTCCGGATCAGCCTCGTGGGAGCGCCCGGCCTCGAGGGTGCGGGCCTCTGGTCGCGCAGCCCCTTGAGGATGCGTCCGGGGGCTTCGGGGGTGACCGTTTTTTCGGCGCTTGTCCGCATGAGAATCTTGGTTTTGGTCTTCGGTACGACTATCTTCTTGAGGCCGCCCGCCGCGTGGCCCTCGGCGGGTTCCGCCGCCCTGGCCACCGGGGGCGGCGCCTTGGGTGCGGGCTTCGGCGCGGGTTTCGGGGTGATGAACCAGGGCTCGAGCGGGGCCTCCTCCTCGGCCGGTTTCGCTCCCGCCGCAGGCTCCGGCGCGGGCGCCGCCGCGGTCCCGGTTTCGGCCGGGATTGTTTCCGCCGCCGCTTCCGCCGCTTCCGCGGGGGCCCCGGTCTCGGCCGGCGGCGCTTCCGCCGCGACCTCCTCCCCGGCCGGCGCCGCTTCCGTGGGGGCCCCGGCTTCGGCCGGTTCGGGCACCGCCGCGGGCGCCTCGGCTTCCGGCTTGACTTCGGTCACTTCCACCAGTTCGGCCGCTTCGCGGTCGTAGTGTTTGCGCCCCTTGCGGGGGGCGAGCGAGACCTTGGGCGCCTCCTCCTCCGGTTTCACCTCGGCGGCGGGGGCCGGCTTGGGGCTCTTGCGCGCCTTCCGCGGCGCGGCCGCCGGCTTTTTCTGGGCCGGGGCGGCCGCCTTCGGGGTCGTCTTCTTTACGGTCTTCTTTTTTTCCGCCGTGGAGGAGGACTTTTTGGCGGCCTCGGCCTCCTTCTTCTTTTCCGCTTCGAGGGCCTTGGCGGCCTCGGCCTCGCGCTGGGAGAAGATCTTCTTCCTGATGGTCTCCGCGAAGCTGGCGTCGATCGTCGCGGTCGGTGAAAAAACGTACAGTCCCAGCCGCTTGAGTTCAGCCAGGACGACCTGATTCTTTACCGAACATTCTGTCGCCAGTTCCGCGACGGTAATTTTATCCATTTGCGCAAAGACCTCAGCCACGTTCGCCTTACGGCGTAACTGTTTTCAAACCAATCTGAAATGCTGTCGGCAGGACGCCCCCTTGCCGCAGGGGGCGGCTACTCCGTCCTGTCTTTTTCGTCCCCGTTTTCCAGCCCCGAGGCCTTTTCCTCTCCAGGGGCCGCCTCCGCGGCTGTCGCCGCTTCGGCGGCCAAGGCCTCTTCCTCGGCCACGGCTTCTTTCTCGGCCGGGGCTTCTTCCTCGGCCACGGCTTCTTCCTCGGCTGCCTCCGCGGCTGTCGCCGCTTCGGCGGTCAAGGCTTCTTCCTCGGCCGGGGCTTCTTCCTCGGCCACCGCTTCTTCTTCGGCGGGGGCTTCTTCCTCGGCCACGGTCTCTTCTCGGGCCGCGGCTATGGCGGTCGGCAGGTCCACCCCCTCGGGGACCTCGATCTCCACCTCTTCAAAAAGGTCGCGCGCCACTTCCATGATCCTGGCGGCCGTCTTCTCCCCGATCCCCGGG
>JAAYCX010000078.1 GCA_012729555.1 Acidobacteriota bacterium | reverse complement strand
GTTTTGTATCCGTTGCTCAAATGCGCCTGCGGCGGCTCAGGGCGCCGGCGGGGAGACCGGTCTCGCGTCAGGTGGGAAGCCACGATTGACAAAACCGTCAAAAGGCTGGCGGGCATCGCTGCTTTCATCCCTCGCATGGGTGTCCAGAAGCATGGTGATGTCTCCGCGTGGGGATGCAGGAGGCGGAAAGGGTGCGTGCTGGGAGCGGGAGCTTTCTGAACCTTGAGATGGGAGGATGATGCAGAATGGTAATAAAGTAACAATAATGAGATATAAGGCCTAATATATAAAGAAAGACATTAAGAAAAAGTGTGGCAACCGGCCCTGAAGAGAGCAAGCGGTCGTAGGCATTCGTGTCGCGGATTTTCCGGCCCGGCATGAACTCTGAGGTGAGCAGGGGAGGGCGATGACAGCCTCGTTGTGGCCGGCAATGGGTGTCCACAATCTTTACCGCGCTAGACCGGTAGTGAGTGTCCACGATTGGAGAACCGCACGGCGGAGCGGGTGGCCCGCTGGCAAGGCAGGGTTATGAAATGGGTGTCCAGACTTGATGCTTGCGGGGCATGGTGACGGGTTATGGATGTCCCTTATTGGAAATGGAGTGTGCCGAAACGCTCGGCGACGTGGAAATTCGGCCTGGGGGTGAACGTCGGGCGCCATGCGGAGTAGAAGCGGTCGGGTTCACGCCCCTCTATACGGAAGAAATTGATTTTCCATGCGTTCTCGGGATCAAAGGCGGTGTCCAGGCACCGGAGGGGAAGGGTCATTTCGGCGGACCAGAACCCGGAATCGGGCCGCACCTGTACCCTGGTCCGCAGATCCCACTCGAGATGCCGCTTTTCTCCCGGGGCGATCGCCAGGTCCAGCCAGTCGCCGCCGGGGCCGATTTCGAATTCCCGGTAGCAGCGGGGCGGATCGGCTGCGGTCTGGATGAAAACCTCGGCCACATCCCGCAGCCAGAGCCCGTCCCTCCGGCAGGGGGGGCCTTCGTAGATGTACAGATTCCGGTAGCGGCAGTGAAACCGGATGTGGACGTCATCCTTCGACCAGAGCATGCGCACGCGCGTTTCGCGTTCCGGGTCGGGTGCTTCTCCGCGCCAGTCGGCGGAGAAGCGGACCTCCGCGGCCCGCTCCCAGTCCGCCTCATCCGGGAACCCCTCGGCCGCCCGCATGCGCCCGGCCACGATCATGTCCGCCATGCTCGATCCTCCCCAAGGTCTGTCATTTGGAAAATTCCCGTGTATATAATAAAACACAGGTATTCAACGGGAGGAGATTATGCGACTGAGCGCCAGAAATATCCTGAAGGGCAAGGTCAAGGAGATCAAGGTGGGGGCGGTCAATGACGAGATCATCCTGGAGATAAGCCCGGGAGTGGAAGTGGCCTCCATCATCACCAAGGAATCGGCCGAAAACCTCAAACTTGCCGTGGGCAAGGAGGCCTATGCGGTGATCAAGGCTTCCAGCGTCATGATCGCGGTGGATTAGCCTGGGACCCATGCGAGGGTAAACTGACCGTTTATCTCCGCTCCTTCCCGGGAATATTTCTTGCGTCTAGCGGCGCTCATCCACTGCCCGGCGGATGGCCCGAATGTGCTCGGGGCCGGTCCCGCAGCAGCCGCCGATGATCTGGATCCCGATCTCCAGCAGTTCCGCCGCCCTGGCGGCCATGAACTCCGGTGTCTCGGGATAGACCAGTCCGGAATCCATCACAACGGGAAGTCCCGCATTCCCGTTGATGGCTATGGGCTTCCGGGTGCAGGCGCGAAATTCCCGGGCGATGGAAACCATGTCCTCCATTCCGTTGCCGCAGTTGGAGCCGACGATGTCGGCGCCTGCGTCGAGGAGCGCTTCCGCCGCGTTGCGAACGGAATCCCCCGTCATGGTCGAAAATCCCTGGGGAGATTTCTGGAAGGACATTGTAGCCATGACCGGGATCTTTGGGGAGACCGCTCGCGCCGCCCGGACGGCGAGCACCGCCTCCGTGGTGTCGGTCATGGTTTCGATGCAGATCATGTCGGCGCCGGCCGAGACCAGGGCGCGGAGTTGCCGCTCGAAGCTCGCGGAGATTGCCGCCGGTTCAGCGTCTCCGGCGGGGCGGAGCGACAGAGCGGAAGGTCCGACTGAACCCGAGATGTAGGCCTTGTGGGAAACAGCCCGACGGACCGCTTCCACGGCGAGGCGGTTGATGGCTTCCGTGTCCTTTTCCAGGCAAAACTGCCGGAGACGCAATGGGGAAGCGCCGAAGGTATTTGTGGTCATGATCTCCGCGCCGGCGGCGAGGTAAAGGGCGGCGACCTCTTCGAGGACCTCCGGCTTCAGGAGGTTGTAGGATTCCGGCGGGTCTCCCCGTCTGAGCCCACGCTTCATGAGCTCCGTGCCTATGGCGCCGTCTCCCACGATGACGTCGCCCCGCTGCAGACGTTCCAGGATGCTTTCCATGAGATACCTTGTTGGTTTTCAGGTGCCGGTTTGGATGCGCGCCGCTGCCCGCCGCCCATCAGCCGGGTTCCTGCTCCAGAATTCTCAGCCTCTGAATGCATTTCTTTTCCCGGCAATGGGGACAGAAGGAGAAGCCGGGTGAAAACCGGTGGATCTCTATATCGCCCGCGACCAGGATGCCGGAGATCGATTTGAACGGGGCCATCACCCAGTTGGGCCTGAGAGTGATGCCGATCTCCTCCGGGCGCAGCCTTTCGAACAGCTTTTCCTGGCCCGACATGTGCCAGCCGCAGTGACCGGGACAGTAATACTGGACCCTGACATCGCGCTCCCGGGTCAACCCTTCGGGCAGGCGTTCCATGAATTTTCGGCACATCAGCCTGCCGAGCCGTTCGGCCCCCGCGCTGTTGACGGCGTCGAGCATGAAGCCGAGCGCCGCCTCCTTTTCCTTGAACAGGTCTCCCGCCTTCGTGGCGAGGGCATCTCCCATGGTCGCGGCAAAGAGGGCCACGGCGTCCGCGCGCGGGACGATGCCGGGTACCGGGCCGTCGGCCGCGTTCAACCCTTTCCCCGCGTAGAGAGCCTCGAAATCGGAAATGTCCAGGTCCTCAAAGAGCCCCTGCGGTTCGGCAAGCTGCCCGAACAGATCAATGGCGGTATCCAGGAGCATGGAAATCCTTTCGGGCAGGCCCTTCCTTCCCGCCATGCCCTGGTATTGCAGCACCTCCTCCCTGGTGGGGACGATGTTCTTGACGTCGAGACGAAATACCTCTCTCATTCCCCTCCCCCGGTTCCTCCCAGATTCTGCCCGGAAAAGAAGAAGGCTGCAAATACTTTTCCCCCCGGCTCCTCCCGTCCGTGAAGGCGGGAGTGGTGTCTTTTCCCATGGCCACCTCGAAGGGTGCATGCCCAGGTTCGCCTCATCTCCATGACTGCCCCCTCCCCCCGCCGTCTGCGATGTGGGTGTCCACAAACCGCGTTTTGCGGTAGATACCTCGAAAAGTGGGTGTCCAGGATCTCCGGTTCCGGCCCGGGCATCGGAAGTGGGTGTCCAGGATCACCGTTCCCGGCCCGGGCATCGGAAGTGGGTGTCCACAGACGCTTCGCGGGGTTGATGTCCATGATTGCCTCCATGGCCCACAACCGCCTCGAAAGGTGGATGTCCATCATTGACTCCCTGGCTCACAACCGCCTCGAAAAGTGGATGTCCATGATTGCCTCCATGGCTCACAACCGCCTCGAAAAGTGGATGTCCACGTTTGCCTCGCGGGTTACTAAATTCTTGACGGATTTTCCTTAAGCTGCAAAAGTACTATGACTTGGCCTGGCAGCGGTGAACGGGGGGGGGATGGCGTCCATTCCGATTGAGAACACGCGCAATATCGGCATCATCGCGCACATCGATGCGGGGAAGACCACCGTGAGCGAGCGCTTCCTCTTCTACTCGGGGCAGACCCACCGCATCGGGGAGGTGCACGACGGCGCGGCGGTCATGGACTTCCGCGCCGACGAGCGGGAGCGGGGGATCACCATCTCCGCCGCCGCGACCACCTTCGCATGGAACGGCCGCCGGATCAACCTCATCGACACCCCCGGACATGTCGATTTCACCGCCGAGGTGGAGCGGAGCCTCCGGGTGCTCGACGGGGCCGTCGTCGTTTTTTCCGGGGTCGAGGGGGTGGAGCCCCAGAGCGAAACCGTGTGGCGGCAGGCCGATCAATACCGGATCCCCCGGATCGCTTTCATCAACAAGCTGGACCGGGCCGGGGCCGATGCCGTGCGGGTGCTCGGGCAGGTCCGGAACCGGCTGGGGGCGAATGCCGCCTTCGTCAACCTCCCCCACGGGTCGGAGAGCGGGCTTGACGGGGTGATCGATCTGCTGGGCTGGAACCTCGTGCTGTTCGATCCCTCCACGCGCGGGCAGCGGTTCGAAGCTCGGGAAATCCCTCCCGACCTCCTCCCGATGGCCGAGGAGGCCCGGGACCGCCTGGTGGAAGTCGCGGCCGAGAGCGTGGACTGGCTCGCCGATCGCTACCTCGGGGGGGAGCGTGTCGGCTCGAAAGACCTCCGCTCCGCGATTCGCGAAGCAACCCTGTCGGGGCGGCTGGTCCCGGTCCTCTGCGGCGCCGCCCTGCGCGACCTCGGCATCCAGCCGGTCCTGGACGCGGTCTGCGATTATCTCCCCTCTCCCCTCGAGCGCCCCCCCTCCGACGGGCATCATCCCGACAGCGGGGAGCCGGAGCGCCGCCCCTCCTCCCCCGAAGCCCCTTTTTCGGCGCTGGTCTTCAAGGTGGTGGCTACCTCCAGCACCGATTTTCACTGGCTGCGGGTTTATTCGGGCTCCATGACGACGGAAGAGCGCTGCTACCAGCCCCGGCTCAAGAGCCGGCTGCGGCTGCGGCGGATCCTGCGCCTGCACGCCGACCGGACGGAACCGGTCGAGGAGGCGCGCTGCGGGGATATCGTGGCGGTGCAGGGTCTCCGGGACGTGGCGACGGGCGACACGCTGTGCGACCCCGGACACCCGATCACCTACGAGCCGATCCATTTCCCGCAGACCGTCGTGTCGATGGCGGTGGAGACCCGGACGTCGGCCGACCGGGACCGTATGTTCGAGGTGGTGAACCGGCTGCTGCGCGAGGATCCCACCCTCAGCGTCGGGACGGACGAGGAGACCGGCCAGATGATCCTTTCCGGGATGGGCGAACTCCACCTGGAGGTCGTACGCAACCGGATGGAGCGGGAATTCAACGTCGTGGCGTTCTTCGGGCGCCCCCGGGTTTCGTATCGCGAGACGGTGCTGGGGAGGGGCGTGGGGAAGGGGGAGTTCGACAAGCGCATCAACGATGTCGCCGTCAGCGGGCGGGCGGTGGTGGAGGTGCTCTCCCGTCCCAGGGAGCGGGGGGACCGGAGCCTCCCCCCCGTGGAGGTGGATGTCTCCCGGATCGCCCGGGCGCTCACCCCCTCGCTCGAGCGCGACGCGCGCGACATCCTCGAACGCGGCTGCACCTCGGGGGGGACGCACGGTTATCCGGTGGTGGACCTCAGGGTGACCGTCCTGGAGTTCCGTCACAACGACCCGCCCGATCTTTCCGTCCCCCTGCTGGGGACCCTGACCCTGGCGCTGCGCCAGGCGCTCGCGGAGGCCGAGACCCAGGTGCTCGAGCCGGTCATGAGCCTCGAGGTTCGGGTTCCGGACGATTGCCTGGGGGCCGTCATGCGGGATCTTGGGGCCCGGAGGGTGGAGATCAGGGAAACGGGGCTCGAAGGGGGCTTCACCCTCATCCGGGGCCTGGCGCCCCTTTCGGAGATGTTCGGGTACTCCACCCAGATGCGGTCGATCACGCAGGGGAGGGGGAACTTCGCGATGGAGCCCTTCGATTATCAACCCGCCAGATCCTGGGTGTGACCCTTTTCCCCCGGCCGGTTTCTCTCCCCTGTCTTCCTTTCCTGCCGCCCGTCCGTTTCCGGGGCCTATTTCAGCAGCCGGAACAGGTTGCTGTAGTCGTCGGTGAACATGAGGGGCCGGTCGTCCCCTTCCCCCCACGGCGTGACCGCCCTCAGCACATCACGGTTTGACAGGAATTCCCGGTTGGAGGTGAGGAGCACCCAGCTGGTGGGGTCGGTCTCCTGCAGCCCGCTGCCGGGGTCCTCGACGAGCAGCACCTTCGTCCCTTCCTCCTCGTGGATCCGCCCGAGGCTCCTGAGGACCGGGTTCAGGTTGAAATAGCGGCTGCTGGTGTGTACGGCCAGGATCCCATCCTCATCGAGGTGCCGGCGGTAGATTTCGTAGCACTCCCGCGTGAGGAGGTGCACCGGCACGGCGTCGCTCGAGAAGGCGTCGAGCACCAGGAGGTCAAACGCGCCCTCCCGTCCCTCGCGCAGTTCCCGCTCCATCGAGATGCGCGCGTCGCCCGGTACGATCTCGGTCCGGGCCGGGGTGTCCTCAAGGTAGGTGAAATGTTTTTGCGCGAAGCGCGTCACCTCGGGGTTGATTTCGTAAAAGCGGAAATAGTCCCCCTCCTCCCCGTAGGTCGCGATCGTCCCCGTCCCCAGCCCGATGACGCCGATCCGCAGGCTGCGCTGCTCCGGGTCGAGCCGGCGGGGGTGGTTCATGACGGCGACCCCTATGCCGCTCGCCGGGCCGTAGTAGGAGACGGGCCAGTAGCGTTTCTCCTCGTGGTCATACTGGTAGCCGTGCACGATGCGCCCGTGCATGAGGGTCCGGTGACGCTCCCCGGGATCCCCCCGGTCGTCGCCATAGACCTTGAGCACCCCGAAGAAATTCCGCTTCACCTCCACGGCGTCCTCGAGCCCCCTCGAGATATGAAGGCCGAGGGCGGTCGTCAGCCCGAGAAACCAGAGGGCGGCGACGGCCCTCACCGGGAGACCCCGGCCCTGGCCGGCGCGGCTGCGGAAAAGAAAGGCCAGCGCCACCAGGGCGACCGCGCCGAGGCCCAGGTGAAACTCCCAGTAGCCCCGGAACAGCCGGGGCGCCAGGAGGTTCACGAACACCCCCCCCATCGCGCCCCCGGCCGAGATCATCAGGTAGAACGACGTCAGGTGGCGCGGCGCGGGCCTCAGCCGCACCAGTTCGCCGTGGCACACCATCGAGCAGACGAAGAGGGTGAGGGTGTAGGCCGCGATCTGGATGGGGAGGGGAACATAGACGTCCCTGTAAAGGATCACGCAGATCCCGGCCAGGGCGACGGCCAGGCCCGGGCCGAAAACGGCGCGCGAATACCAGCGCTCGCTGTGAAAGCAGAGGATGAATGAAAGGAGGTACACCCCCATCGGGAGGAGCCAGAGGAGCGGGATCGCGGCGGCGTCCAGGCAGAGCTGGTTGGTCGTCGCCAGCAGCATGACGGAACTGAGCCCGGGGAGGAGGAGCCAGGGCCACCAATCCCGCGCCGTCGGCGATTCGGATGTCCCCTCAACCATGGCGGGCATCGGGCTCCCTGCGATGGAGGGGGTCGGACTCCCGGGGATGGAGGGGGTCGGACTCCCGGGGACGGAGGGGATCGGACTCCCGGGGACGGAGGGCGTCGAACTCCCGGGCAGTGGGGTCAGCGCGGCCGCCCCCGGGGAAGCCCCGGCCACGGCATGCGGGGAGGATTTCCAGAGGCGCCAGGCGCAGGCGGCACTGAGCGCGCCGAAAGCCACGTAGAGGAGCGACCATATGAGGGTCTGGTTTCCCAGCCGCAGGTTCGGTTCCACCACCAGCGGGTAGCCCGCGATGGCCGTGAGCGAGCCGAGGTTGGCGAGGGTGTAGAGGCGATAGGGCTCGACCCCGGGTCGGATGCGGCTGTGCCAGGCCTGCAGCATGGGGCTGGTGGCCGAGAGAAGAAAGTAGGTGGCGCCCACGCTGACGAGAAGCACCCGGAGGATGTCCAGGGTCGGGGTGGCGATATCCGCCGCCAGCCCGCTCCGGGAGGGGGCCAGGGGCAGGAAGGCGAGGGAGAGCGCGAGGAGGATCCAGGTGGCCAGCGCCTGCGCCCTCGGGGGAAAGCGGCGTGCCGCCAGGTGGGCCCAGCCGTAACCGGCCGTGAGGACGACCTGAAAGAAAAGGAGCGACGTCGTCCAGACCCCGGGGCCGCCGCCGAACCAGGGGAGGATATACTTCGCCAGGAGCGGCTGCACCAAAAAGAGCAGGAAAGCGCTGAGAAACACCGTGATCCCGTAGATGCCCATGCCCCCCTGTCCGTCGTGGCAGCCGGCCCCGGCCGTTCGCCCCGATCGCTCGTCCCGGCCGTTCGCCCCGATCGTTCGTCCCGGCCGTTCGCCCCGATCGTTCGTCCCGGCCGTTCACCCCGATCGCTCGCCCCGGCCGTTCGCCCCGATCGTTCGTCCCGGCCGTTCGCCCCGATCGCTCGTCCCGATCGCTCGTCCCGGCCGTTCGCCCCGATCGCTAGCCCCGGCCGTTTGCCCAGGTTGTTTGCCGCAATCGTTCGCTTCGGTCGTCCGCCGCGCTTTTTCGCGGCGTTGGTTACGCGACCGCATTATAGGGAAGAGTACCGCCTCCTGTCCGAAAAAAATCCCTTTCCGGCGCCCGCGTCCCGCCGTGACGGGGTTTAGCCGGCGATTTTTTGCTTGTGCCGGGAGCAAGGAATGCCCTATAAGGCGGGTAATTCATTCGCAGCCCCGAAATCAGGATTCAGCTGGAGGTGGGACGTATGCCTGCCGGAACTGACGGACCCCGTTTCTACGGGTGGGTCAACCTCGCCATCGCCGCCGTGATGGGCATCATCGGAGGATTTTACATCATCTCCTTCAGCTATTTCCTGCCGTTCTGGGTGGAGGAATTCGGCTGGAACCGCGGCGTCGTCTCGCTGGCCGCTACCATCAACCTGATCGCCCTGGGCGTGAGCAGCCCCCTGGCGGGTGCGTTTATCGTCCGCCACGGCGCCCGCCGGGCCATGGTGCTCGGGAATCTGCTGGGCGGCGCCGGTTTCCTTCTCCTCTGCTTTCATTCCCGGCTCTGGGAACTCTTTCTCGGATACGGCCTCCTGGTCGGAACCGGGGCGGGGCTGGGGGGGATGCTGGCGTCCACCACGGTGGTGAACAACTGGTTCATTAAAAGAAGGTCGCTCGCCCTGAGCCTGTTTCTGGCAGCCGGAGGCTTCGGGGGCATGGTCCTGGGGCCGGCCATCATGCAGCTGATCGGGACCATCGGATGGAGGGCGACGTTTCTGGTGATCTCCCTGATGGTGCTCCTCTTCGCGGTGATCCTGCCCGCTTGCCTGATCCGGAACCGGCCGGCGGACATGAACCAGGTCCCCGACGGCCTCGCCCCGGACGCCGCGTCCCCCGGCGCGGCCGCGCGGCCGATGACGGGCTACCGGACCGCGGTCGATTTTACCCTCGGGGAGGCCCTGCGCACGCGCAGCCTGTGGCTCCTCATCGCCTATTTTTGCATGAATATGCTGGCCGTGGGGGCGCTGATGACGCACCAGGTGGCCTATCTGTTCGATGTCGGCCTCGGCGCCACCCTTGCGGCCGCGGCGCTCGGCGTCATGAGCGGGGTCATGGCCTTCGGCCAGTTGAGCGTCGGGTTTCTCGGCATGCGCTACAGCATGCACGCCATCGCCGTCAGCTCGGAGATCCTGAAACTCGCTGGCCTGTGCATCCTGCTGGTGGCGCATTCGGTCCCCATGGTATTTCTCTATATGACCGTCCTGGGCGCCGGCTTCGGCGGAGTGATGGCGGCCACCATGAATATGATCCCCAATTACTTCGGGGCCTCGGATTATCCCAGGATCATGGGGTGCGTCCGGCTCTTCTGGACCTTCATCGGCGGCGCCGGGGCTCCCCTTGCGGGCCTCGTCCGGGAAGCGAGCGGCAGCTACACCCCCGCCTTCCAGGGGGCGGTCGTGGTG
>JAAYCX010000077.1 GCA_012729555.1 Acidobacteriota bacterium | reverse complement strand
CCGTCGGCGCCATCATGGACATCGGCAGCGCCGAGGAGATCCTCGCCGCGGGCAAGGCCGATTTCGTCGCCATGTGCCGCCCCCTGCTGGCCGACCCCGCCATGCCGCGCAAGTACGCCCTCGGGCGCGAAGGGGAGCGCCGCCCCTGCCTCCGCTGCCAGTACTGCGGGCTGCGCCTGCTGGTCCCCGCCGTCATCAACTGCGCCGTCAACCCCTTCCTCGGGAACGAGACCGAATTCCCCGAAGGGAAGGTGAAAAGGGCGGAGGTGAGAAAGCGGGTGGCCGTCGTCGGCGGCGGCCCCGCAGGCCTCGAGGCGCTCGAAACCCTCTGCGCCCGCGGCCACGACGTCACCCTCTACGAGAAGCGCGACCGGCTGGGGGGGCATGTCGTCGAGGGTTCCGTCCTCCCCTTCAAGCGGGACGTGCGCGACTACCTCGACTACCTGGTGCGCCGGGCGGGGCGCGCGCCCGCGCGCATTCTTCTCAACACCGAGGCGACCCGGGAGCTGCTGGACGCCGAGGGCTACGACGCCCTCGTCATCGCCGTCGGATCGACGCCCGTCGTCCCGCCGCTCGGCGGCATCGACAAGCCCCACGTGCACTGGGCGCCCGAGGCCGACAGCGGCGCAGCGGCCGTGGGGGAGCGGACCGTCGTCGTGGGCGCCGGATCGGTCGGCGTCGAATGCGCCCTCGGGCTCCGGATGCGGGGGAAGGACGTGACGCTGGTGGAGATGGCGCCCGACCTGTCGGGCCTTTCCGCCTCGGCGGGGGGGGCGGCGATGGAGCTGACGGCCCTCCTCGAAAAGTACGCGATCCCGGTCCGCCACTACTGCCGGCTCGAGGAGGTCACGGACGGCACCGTCCTCTGCCGCGACACGCGCACGGGCGACATCCGGGAGTTTCCGGCCGACACGGTGCTGCTGGCGCTCGGGGTGACCCCCCGGCGGGAGGAAGCCGAAAACCTGCGCCGGTCGGCGCCCGAAACGGAGGTCTTCATCGTCGGGGACGCGGCCGAACCCGGCACCATAGCCACCGCAGTGCGCTCGGCCTTCCGCGCCGCCGCCTACATATAGTATGATGGGGTCCGGTCTCAACCGGCTCCCCTTTTCGGACAGGCGCGGGCAATGGATGCGGAACTGAAGCCTATCCTGCAATTTTCGTTCGTGTGCCTCAGCTCGATCTTCATCATCGTGGACCCGCTGGCGACGATCCCCGCATTCCTCGTGATGACGGCCGACGACAGCGAGGAGAAGCGGCGCCGGATGGCGCGCCAGGCGGCCTGGACCTGCTTTCTCGTCCTCGGCCTCTTCTCGCTGGCGGGCACCCTCATCTTCAGACTCTTCGGGATCACGCTCCCCGCCTTCAAGATCGCCGGCGGCCTCATCCTCTTCCTGGTCGCCGTCGACATGCTCCAGGCGCGGCGCTCGGGGACGCAGGAGGTGACCGAGGAACGGCTGGAGGGGGCGGCCAAGGACGAGGTCGGCGTCACCCCCCTGGGGATCCCGATGCTGGGCGGCCCCGGGGCCATCACCACGGTGATGGTGCTGATCGGGCAGTCGTCCCACTGGTGGCAGGCGGCCATCGTGTACGCCGCCATCGCGGTGACGGCCTTCGCGTCCTTCCTCATCCTCGCCGGGGCCAACCGGGTGCGCCGCTTCCTGGGGGAGACGGGGATCCGCATCCTCATGCGCCTGATGGGCCTGGTCCTGACCGCCATCGCCGTGCAATTCATGCTGAACGGCCTCATCGACCTGAAACTCATTCCCTGAAAACGGGAACGTCCCTTTTGGAGGTAAGCGTGCGATCCAGACTGCTTCCGGTCCTCATCCTGGCGGCCTCGTTCCTTTCCCCCGCCTGCCGGAGGGCGGCCGGCCCGGCGCCGGCGGAACCGGGCCCGGTCCTGCGGTACGGCCCGGCTCGGGAGATCGCCCGGATCGCCGACCCCCGTATCGACGAATCGAGCGGGCTGGCCGCCTCCATCCGTCACCCTGACGCGTTCTGGACCCACAACGATTCGGGGGACTCGGCGCGCGTCTTCCTGATCGACCGCGGGGGGAGGACGCTGGGAGTGGTACATCTCGAGGGGGTGACGGCGCTGGACTGGGAAGACATCGCCTCGTACCGCGCCCGAGGCGAGGGGTGGATCCTGGTCGCCGATGTGGGGGACAACTCGAGGCGGCGGGAATACGGCGTCCTCCATCTCCTCCGGGAGCCTTTGATCCCCCCTCCCTCCGAGGGGGAGGAGGCCCCGGCCCTCGAGGTCGCCCCCGATTCCGAAATCCGGTTCCGGTACGAGGACGGCCCCCGCGACTGCGAGGCCGTGGCCGTCGACGCGACGGAATCGACCGTCTACCTCCTCAGCAAGGAGCCGGCCGTCAGCCGCATCTACTCCCTGCCGATTCCGGCGCCCGGGTCCGAAGGCCCCCACGTCGCCCGGTTTGTCGCCGAGGTCCGCCTCCCCTACCCCAACGCCATGGACATCTCCCCCGACGGGAGGCGCGCCGTCGTGCTCACCTACGGCGACGCCCACGAGTTCACGCGCGCGGAGGGGGAACCGTGGGCCCGGGCCTTCTCCCGCGCGCCCCGCGCCGTCAAGGCGCCGCCCCGTCCCCAGGGGGAGGCGATCTGCTACGGTCCCGACGGCAGGACCCTCTATCTCACGAGCGAGAACGCGCACCAGCCCCTGTGGGAAATCCCCGTGGTAGAGTAGTTGCCGGAGGAATCATGGCCGGGCCGGTGCTCATCGTGGGGGCGGGGTTGTTCGGGGCGGTCTGCGCGCGCGAACTGACCGACGCCGGCATCCGCTGCCGGGTGGTGGAAAAACGCGCCCACGTCGGGGGGAATTGCCACACGCGCCCCCACCCCGACATCGGCTGCCACGAGCACGTCTATGGCCCGCATGTCTTTCACACCGACGCGCCCGAGCTCTGGCGCTACGTCCAACGGTTCGGCGCCTTCAACGGCTTCGTGAATCGCCCCCGGGTGCGCTTCGGGGACCGCGTCTTTTCCTTTCCCATCAACCTGCTCACCCTGCACCAGCTCTTCGGCGTCTCCACCCCGGCCGAGGCCGAGGAGGCCCTCAGGCTCCGGCGCCGCCCCGGGGGGGACGAAAGCAGCGTCGAGGGGTGGTGCCTCGCCCATATAGGGGAGGAGCTGTACGAGACCTTCGTCCTCGGCTATACCTGGAAGCAGTGGAACCGCCACCCCCGCGAGCTCCCCGCCGACATCATCCGCCGCCTGCCGGTGCGGCTCGATTTCGACGACAACTATTATACCGACCGCTGGCAGGGGGTCCCGACCGAGGGGTACGGCCGGGTGTTCGAACGGCTGCTCGAGGGGGTCGCCGTGGAGCTGGAGACCGACTTCCTCGCCGACCGCGGGTATTGGATGGCGCACCACCCGCTCGTGATCTACACCGGCGCCCTCGACGCCTTCTTCGATTACGAATTCGGCCCGCTCGAGTACCGCTCGCTGCGCTTCGAGCCCGAGGAGCTCCCGTTCGATGATTTCCAGGGGAACGCCGTCGTCAACTACACGGAGCGGGAGGTGCCCTGGACCCGGATCGTGGAACACCGCCATTTCGATCCGAAACCGGCGGGCGGCCGCACCCTCGTCACCCGGGAGTACCCGGCGGAGCGGGCGCCGGGGTGCGAACCGTGTTACCCGGTGCGGACCCCGGACAACCTGGCCCGCCTCGGGCTCTACCGCGCCGGGGAGGCCGAGCTTGAAGGAAGAGTCCTCTTCGGCGGGAGGCTGGCCGAGTACCGCTACCACGACATGGACGACACCATCGCCGCCGCCCTGGGCGCGGTGCGGGGGCTGTCCGGGACCGGGTTTCGAGGGGGGAAATGCACGCGTACCTGATCCAGGCGCACGGCAGCTGGGACCTGCTCGAAAAGGCGCTCGCCCTCTACGACGACGCCCGCAACGACCTCTACCTGCACATCGACGCCAACAGCCAAAGCGTCCCCTTCGAGAGGCTCGAGGGCGCCTGCCGCCGCTCGCGGGTGGAGTTCGTCAGGCGCGTCCCCATCGTCTACGCCTCCTACTCCATCTGCGACGCCACCTTCGAATTGCTCGAGGCGGCGACGCGTCGCCGGAGCTACGACTATTACCATCTCGTCTCGGGGCAGGATCTGCCGCTTGCGAGCCAGGACCGGATCCATGACTTCTTCCGCGGCGCCCTGAAGGAGGTCGGCGGCCGGCGGGTCCCGGTCAATTTCGTTTCGCTCTGGGGGGGGCCCGACCGGGTCCACCAGAGCTACTGGACCCGGTTTTACGCCTACAACCCATGGATCCGGCACGCCCGCGCACGGCACCGGCCCCTGCGGACGCTTTTCTTTCTCAACCGCTGCACCCGGCGGCTGCAGTACCGGCTCCGGGCGGGGCGGAAAACCGAACCTTACCCGTACTATTTCGGGGACTCCTGGTGCAGCATCACCGACGCGCTGGCGCGCCACGTCCTCGCGCGCCGGGCCTGGTGCGAAGAGAAATTTTCGCGCCACGTCTTCTGCCCCGACGAGGCCTTCATTCAAACGCTGGTCATGAATTCGGATCTGCGCGGCACCCTCCACTCCGACGTCGTCGACGAGGGCCCTTCGAGGAGCCGCCGGTGCCTGCGCCT
>JAAYCX010000076.1 GCA_012729555.1 Acidobacteriota bacterium | reverse complement strand
GGATCAATGAAATGATCCGGGCCAAGGAAATCCGGGTCGTGGACGAGGAAGCCGGGCAGCTGGGGATCATGACGCCCGAGGAGGCGCTCGCGATCGCCAAGTCGCGCGAACTGGATCTCGTGGAGGTGGCGCCCGGCGCCAATCCCCCCGTATGCCGGATCATGAATTACGGCAAGTTCCAGTACCAGAAGAGCAAGCGGGCGCACGAGGCCAAGAAGAACCAGCGGCAGGTGGTGATCAAGGAGGTCAAGTTCCGGCCCAAGACGGAGGAGCATGACTTCCAGTTCAAGAAAAACCACATCGTGCGGTTTCTGGAAGAGGGGAACAAGGCCAAGGCGGCCATCATCTTCCGCGGCAGGGAGATGGCGCACCAGGAACTGGGGCGCCGGCTGATGGACCGGCTCGTCGGGGAACTGGCCGAACTGGCCGATGTGGAGCGACCGCCCAAGATGGAAGGTTACGCGCTGGTGGCCATTTTCGTCCCCAAAAAGGGGGGGTAGCCGGACCGGGATTTTTCATTCGCCGCCTTCACAAAACGGGTTTTTGGGCGGATACTATGGGTTTGGCTTTCATATTTTCAGTGGGGAGAGAGATCTGTGAAGCAGAAAACATCCAAGAGCGCCGCGAAGCGGTTCAAAGTGACGGGGACGGGAAAGATCATGCGCCGGCACAGCCATGCCCGCCACATCCTGACCAAAAAACCGCGCAAGCGGGTGAGAAAGCTGGTGGATTGCGCACTGGTGAGCAAGTCCGACACCCGTCGCGTCAAGAGAATGCTGAACATCTGATTTCCGGACAGCCCTGTTTCAACGGTGGAGTGGATACATGCCTAGAGTAAAAAGAGGGAATAAACGAGTCCAGCGCAGGAAGAAGATCCTGGGCCTGGCAAAGGGATACCGGCTGACCAAGAGCAAGCTTCACCGCTCAGCCAAGGAATCCGTGGACCGCGCGTTGCGGTTTTCCTACCGGGACCGGCGCACCAAGAAGCGCGATTTCCGCAGCCTGTTCATCATACGGCTGGGAGCGGCCGCGAGGGAAAACAACATCTCCTACAGTCGATTTATCGGCGGCCTCAGGAAGGCGGGCATCACCCTGGACCGCAGAGTACTCGCGGAGATCGCGATCAAAGACCCCGAAACCTTCGCCAAGATAGCCGATAGCGCCCGAGCGGCGCTGGCGACGGCTTAAGTCTTTCCGTCTTTTCGGATCCTGACCATGGGAGCGCCCGGGTGCTGTTTTACTCCGGGCGTTTTTTTTTGCCGGTGGATGCCGGGGTCCGGAAACCTGTAACTCAGTCATCAATCGGATGAGGCCATGATGCGTGAAACCATTAGCCGCCTGCGGCAAAGCTTCGAGGCGGATTGCGCCGCCGTCACGGGAAGCGAGGACTGGAAAACGGTGCGGGACAAGTACCTCGCGCGGGAGGGGGGACTCGTCACCGGGGCGCTCAAAAAGCTCCGGGAGCTCCCGAAGGAGGAGCGCCCCGCCTTCGGACAGGCGATGAACGCGCTGCGGGAGTTCGTCGAGGAGCGGCTGGAAGCCAGGCTGCAGGCGGTGAAGGCGGGCGAACGGGACCGGAGGCGTCCCTCCGTCGATGTCACCCGCCCGGGCGTCCCCCTGGCGCCGGGAAGCGCCCACCCCATCAAGCGGCTGCAGGCCGAAATCGAGGAGATCTTCGTCAGCATGGGTTTCGAGGTGCTCGACCTGCCCGAAATCGAGCGGGATTATTACAACTTCGAGGCCCTGAACATGCCGCCCGACCACCCGGCCCGGGATGCGCAGGACACCTTCTACTTCGACGAGGCCACGCTGCTGCGGACCCACTGCTCCTCGGTGCAGGTGCACTCGATGGAGACCCGCACGCCCCCCATCCGCGCCATCAGCACCGGGAAGGTGTACCGCCGCGACCCCTTCGATGCCACGCATTCCCCCATGTTCTACCAGGTGGACGTCATCGTCGTGGAGGAGGGGCTGCACATGGGCCACCTCAAGGGGATGCTCGATCTCTTCCTGAAGCGGGTGTTCCACCCGGGGATCCAGATGAGGCTGCGTCCCGGGTTTTTCCCCTTCGTGGAGCCGGGGGCCGAAGTGGATATCAGCTGCATCTTCTGTTCGGGGAAGGGGTGCGCGAAGTGCAAGCAGAGCGGGTGGATCGAGATCCTGGGCGCCGGCATGGTGCATCCCCGGGTGCTCGAGATGTCCGGGATCCGCGACCCTCGCGTCACCGGTTTCGCCTGGGGCATGGGGATCGACCGGGTCGCCATCCTCAAATACGGGGTGGACGACATCCGGCTCTTCTTCGACAACGACCTCAGGTTCCTGAACCAATTCTAGACGGGGAGGGTGGCGCATGAAAATCAGCATGGAGTGGTTGCGGGAATATGTATCCCTCACCGAGAGCGCGGAGACGCTGAAGGAAGACCTGACGATGATCGGGCTGCTCGTCGAAGGGGTCGAGCCCTCCGGGGGGGGTGGCGTTCTCGACATCGAGGTGACGTCCAACCGGCCCGACTGCCTGAGCCATATCGGGGTCGCCCGGGAGGTGGCCGCGCTCTACGGCCGCCCGCTCGAATCCCCGGCCGTGGAAAAGGAACTGGAGGCCGCGCCCGAAACGATCCCCTTCGGGATCGAGATCCGGGACCCGGACCTCTGCCGCCGGTACGTCGGCCTCGTGCTCGACGGGGTCGCCGTGGGGGAATCCCCGGAGTGGATGCAGCGGCGGCTGGAGGAGGCGGGGATGCGGCCGCTCAACAACATCGTCGACATCACCAATTACGTCCTGCTCGAGACGGGGCACCCGCTCCACGCGTTCGATTTCGACCTGCTGCGCGGGGGGAGGATCGTTGTCGGCCGCGCGCGGGAGGGGGAGCGCCTGGAGACCCTCGACGGGGTCGAGCGCTCCCTGGACGGGCAGATGCTCCTGATCCACGACGGGGAGAGGCCGGTGGCGATCGCGGGGGTCATGGGGGGGCTCGACTCGGAGATCTCCCCTTCCACCACCCGGGTCCTGCTCGAGGCGGCCTGGTTCAAACCGGAGTCGGTCCGGCGGACCTCCCGGCGGCTCGGGCTGTCCACGGAGGCCAGTTACCGGTTTGAGCGGGGGGCGGACTGGGACAATACGATGTTCTCGATCGCCCGGGCATGCCGCCTGATCCGGGAGATTGCGGGGGGGCGCGTCGCCGGGAGCCTCAAGGACGTCTATCCCGTGAAACTGGAGCCCCCGCGCATCCGGCTCGAGCGCGCGCACATCCGGCGGCTGCTGGGCGTGGAACTGGACGACGGATTCGTCGAGACGACGCTCCGGCGGCTCGGTTTCCGGATCGGGAAAGGGAGCGGGGGCGGCTGGGACGTGGATTGCCCCCCCTGGCGCTCCGACATGCAGCGGGAGGCCGACCTCGTCGAGGAACTGGCCCGTTTCCACGGGTACCAGAACATCCCGGCCGAGTTCCCCCCGAGCCGGACCGCCGGCGCGCATTCGCCCGTGTACGCCCTGGAAAACGGCGTCCGGGGCGCCCTGGCGGGGCAGGGATACTCGGAGGCCGTCAACCTCAGTTTCGCCTCGCCGGGCGACCACGGGGAATTCCCTCCGCCCGGGGGAGGGGAGCGGGTGGCCGTCGCCAATCCGCTGACGGAAGAGACGGAGTTCCTGCGCAGCACCCTGGCCGCCGGGCTGGTCCGGTCCGCGAAACGGAACTTTCATGCCGGCCGGAGGCGGGTGTGCCTGTTCGAGATCGGGAAAGTGTACGCCCCGGGTCCGGACGGAACGCCGGGGGAGCGCAACACCCTGGGGATCCTGGGCACGGGGGCCTTCCTCGAGCGGAACTGGACCAGCCAGGAGGCGGAGTACGGTTTCTTTCACCTCAAGGGGCTCCTGGACGCGCTCTTCGCCAGGCTGCGTGTCCAGTCCTGGGAAACGGAGCCGCTGCGGTCGTGCGGCTGGCTCGGCGCCGCCGACGGGGCGGCCGTGAAGGTGGCGGGGGAAGCCGTCGGGGTGATGGGGTCCCTGGCGCCGGAACTGGAGGAGCGGTACAAGCTCAGGCAGCCGGTCTACCTGGCGGAACTCGATCTCGAGCGGCTGGGGCGCCATGCCTTCGGCCCCATCGTCTACGAGAGCCTTCCGAAGTTCCCCTCCGCCGAAAGGGACCTCTCCATCGTGGTGGGGAAGGACGTGGCCTGGGGAACGATCGAGCGCGGCGTCCTCTCGCTCGGCATCCGGGAGCTGGCCGGCATCCGGCTGATGGACGTCTACGAGGGAGAGAAGATCCCCGCCGGCAAGGCGAGCCTGTCCCTGCGCCTCACCTTTCTGGACCGGGAACGGACGCTTACGATTGACCGGGTGCAGGATTTTATGAATACTGTTTTGTCATTCTTGAATACTAACTACGGTGCGGGAATCAGATCGCTATGAACGATACGAAACAGCAGTGGGAACCCTCGGGCCTGGAACGATTCAGCCACCTGGAAGACAAGATTTTCCGGACCGTGGAGGAATTCAAGGCGGTGCGCAAGGACAACGAAACCCTGCGCGCGGAGAATGCCCGGCTCAGGGAACAGATGGAGCAGCTCGAGGCGAGCGAAGCCGAGGTGCGGCAGAACATGGAGAATTTCCAGAAGGAGCGGGAGGAGTTGCGGGAACGCGTGGAGAAAACGCTGACGCTGCTGGCCACATTAGAGGCGCGCTGAAGGGGCGGGTCCGCCCGCCCGGGCGTGAAACAGGTCCATGAGCCATAACCAGGAACCCAGTTCTGTCAGGGTCCGCATCTATGACCGGGAGTACGTGCTGAGGACCTCCGGCGACCCCGAGCGGTTGCGCGCGCTCTGCGCCGGCCTCGACAAGAGGATGCGCGAAATCGCCGCGGCCACCGGCTCGGTGGACACGCTGAAGGTGGCCGTGCTCTCGGCCCTCAGTGTCGCCGACGACATGCAGCGAGCACGGGAGGAGCTGATGAACCTCGACGAATCGGTCGGCCGCCGGTCGCTGGCATGCGTTTCCATGCTGGACCGGTTCTTTTCACGGTAGGACCACCGGCAGGCTGACCCGTTCGATGGAGAGGGCTCGCCCGTCCGATTCCCGGATGTCGATGACGGCGCCGCAGATCTTCAGGTTCCCGGACGCGGGTTCCAGCCGGCTGGGCAGCCCCAGCAGGAGGCGCTCGAGGGCGAGGCGGGGTTCCGACCCGATGACGGAATCGTGCGGCCCGGTCATGCCGAGGTCCGTGATGTAGGCGGTGCCCCCGGGCAGGACGCGCTCATCGGCCGTCAGCACGTGGGTGTGCGTCCCCGCCACGGCGCTGACCCGCCCGTCCAGGTGCCACCCCAGCGCCTGCTTTTCCGAAGTGGCCTCGGCGTGAAAATCCACGATGATGACGGGCGTCTCGCGCCGCATCCGCTCGACGGCTTCGAGGGCGACCGTGAACGGGCAGTCGATGGCCGTCATGAACACCCGCCCCTGCAGGTTGAGCACCCCCACGCGGACCCCGCAGTTGGTGTCGCCGATATAGATCCCGGTCCCGGGGACCCCCCGGGGGTAGTTGTGCGGGCGCAGCAGGCGCGGCTGCTCGGCCAGGTAGGGGACGACGGCGCGCTTGTCCCAGATATGGTTCCCGGTGGTCATGCAGTCGATGCCCGAGCGGAGCAGGTCTTCGGCGATCTGCGGCGTCACGCCGAAGCCCGCGGCGGCGTTTTCCACGTTGGCGATGCAGAAATCGATGCGGTACTCGTGGATCAGCGCCTGCAGTCTGTCCTGGATCAGCCGCCGCCCCGGTTTCCCGAAAATGTCCCCGATGAAGAATACACGCATGAAGTCCGCCCCGCCGTGTGTGCCCTGATTGAGAAGATAAGAGAAACCCCCGCTTTGCCGTGTGGCCTTTCTATTTGAACCTTGGTGCCAAGGGGGCGCCCTGCGCGCTGCGTCAGGCAAGCAAGTTCCCTGGGGAAAAGCTCGCACACGGCATCGCAACCCGGGCTCCCGTCAAATAGAATGTTGGCTCAAATAATTATGGCCATCACCAACATCGCAGGGGCATGACCATAATACCCAGTCCGGGGGGGTGGAATCAAGCCGCGTCCTCCGGCTCCCCGGGCCGGGGCGCCGGATCCCCCGCCCGGGGAACCCCGTAATCCCGGAGGATTCTGCCGGTGTGGGAGCCCGGGCAGCGGGCGAGCTCCTCCGGGGTGCCTTCGAAGACGACGCTCCCGCCGGCGTCCCCCCCCTCCGGGCCGAGGTCGATGACCCAGTCGGCGGTCTTGATGACTTCGAGGTTGTGCTCGATGACGAGCAGGGAATTCCCGGCGGCCAGCAGCCGGTCGAAGGCGGCCAGGAGGACCCGGATGTCGTCGAAGTGGAGGCCGGTGGTGGGTTCGTCGAAAACGAAGAGCGTATTGCGGGTGTCCGCCCGGGAGATGAAGGCCGCCAGCTTGATCCTCTGCGCCTCCCCCCCCGAAAGGGTGGTCGCCGACTGCCCGAGGCGCAGGTACCCCAACCCGATCTCCTCGAGGACCCGGAGCTTGCGCAGGAGGGGGGCCCTCCCGGCGAAGAAGTCCAGGGCCTCGCTGACCGTCAGGTCGAGCACCTCGGCGATGTTCTTCGACTTGTAGCGCACCTCCAGCACCGGGGGCTTGAACCGCTTCCCGCCGCAATCCTCGCAGACGAGGTCGACATCGGCCAGAAACTGCATTTCCACGGTGACCGTTCCGTTCCCCTGGCAGGTCGGGCAGCGCCCCGTCTCCAGGTTGAAGGAGAAGTGCCCCGGGCCGAAACCGCGGCTGCGGGCGTCGGCCGTGGCGGCGAAGGTGCGCCGGATATCGTCGTAGGCCCCGGCGTAGGTGGCGGGGTTGGAACGGGGGGTGCGCCCGATGGGGGACTGGTCCACCATGACGATATCGGCGATCTGGCCGGTTCCCTCGACCGCGTCGACCCCCCCGGGGAACTCCACGCTTTCCCCCCGGGCCTGCCGGACGGCGGGGTAAAGCACGTCGTGAACCAGCGTCGATTTTCCGCTGCCGCTGACGCCGGTGACGCATACCAGCATGCCGAGGGGGATGGAGACGTCCAGGTGCCGCAGGTTGTGGAGCCGCGCGTTGCGGACCGTGAGCTCCCTCCCCGTTTTCGGGCGCCGGGACCGGGGGAGGGGGATCTTCATCTCCCCCCTCAGGTAGCGCCCGGTCAGGGACCCCGAGTCCCGCAGCAGCCGGGCGTACGTCCCCTCGAAGACCACCTCGCCGCCGTGCTCCCCGGCCCGGGGGCCGAGGTCGATGATGTGATCGGCCGATCTCATGATCTCGGGGTCGTGCTCCACCACCACCACGGTGTTCCCCAGCCCCTTCAGCCCCTGGAGGATCTCCACCAGCCGGCGGCTGTCCTTCGGGTGCAGGCCGATGCTCGGTTCGTCGAGGACGTACAGCGCGCCCACCAGGCTCGAACCGAGCGAGGTCGCCAGCTGGATGCGCTGCGCCTCCCCCCCGGAGAGGGTCGAGGAGAGCCGGTCCAGGGTCACGTAGTCGAGCCCCACGCGCACCAGCAGATCCAGCCGCCGCACGATCTCCCCGAGCAGCCGCTCGGCGATGGCCGCCCGTTCCGGGTCGAGCTCGAGGCCCGAAAAAAAGGCAAGGGCGCCCGCCGTCGTCATTCCCGCGATGTCGCCGATCGACCTGCCGGCGATGAGCACCCGGCGCGCCTCCCGCGTCAGGCGGGTGCCCCCGCACTCGAGGCAGGGGGCGTACCCGCGGTAGCGGCTGAGAAGGATACGGACCTGCACCTTGTATTTTTTCCGTTCCAGGTACTCGAAAAAGCCGAGGACCCCGGGGAAACGCCCGCCGCCGCGCAGGATCTTCTCCCGCGCCGGTTCCGGAAGGTCGCGCCACGGGACGCGGACGTCGATCCCTTCGGCCGCGGCGAACTGGAGCATCCGGGCCTGGAGCCGGCGATAGCGGGGGCGGGCCCAGGGGTGCACGGCGCCCTCGGCCAGGCAGAGCGACCGGTCGGGGATGACACGGTCGAGATCGACCGTCTGCGTGTTGCCGAAGCCCTGGCAGACGGGACAGGCGCCGAAGGGGTTGTTGAAGGAGAACAGGCGCGGTTCCGGTTCCCGGTAGGGGATGCCGCAGAGCTGGCACTCGAACGCCTCGCTGAACAGCACCAGGACGCCCGCCTCGTCGCGCCGCGCGCGGATGTCGGGGTGGGCGGACGCGATCCGCCGCACGAGTCCGTCGGGGGATTCGGAGAGGAGGACGATCTCGATGCGCCCCCCCGACTCGCGGCCGCAGACCTCCAGGGAATCCACCAGTCTCGGGCGCATGCCCTCCCGGACGGCGAGGCGGTCGACGACGATGCGCACCTCGGCGGAGGGACTGCGGCCGAGGGCTGCGACCGCCCCGCCCGGATCGGTGGGTTCCCCCCCGACGAGGAGGCGCACGAACCCCTGCCGCTCCAGCCCCGGGAGCATCATCCCGAGCCGTTCGACGCGCCCCCCGGCGGCCGGCGGCCTCTTCCCGCGCCGCCCGGAGTCGGGAGCGGGGGGGGAGAGATCGAGGCGGGCGCAGACGTAGAACTTCTGCCCCTCCTCGAGCGACAGGAGGAAATCGGCGATGGTCTCCGGGGTGTCGCGCTTCACGACCCGGCCGCAGCCGTGGCAGACGGTGACTCCGATCCGGGCGAACAGGAGCCGGAGGTAGTCGTTGATCTCCGTGACGGTGCCGACCGTGGAGCGGGGGTTGCGGGAGTGGTTCTTCTGCCGGATGGCCAGCGCCGGGCAGATCCCCTCGATATCGTCGACATCGGGCCGGTCGATGCGGTCGAGGAACTGCCGCGCGTAGGCCGACAGCGAGGCGATGTAGCGGCGCTGCCCCTCGGCGTAGAGGGTGTCGAAGGCCAGGCTGCTCTTGCCGCTTCCGGAGACCCCGGTGACCACGGTCAGCGAATTCAGGGGGATTTCGGCCGTAATGTTCCTGAGGTTGTGGACCCTGGCGCCCCTGACTAGGATCGAGTCCCTGGCTTCTGCGGTCAACGTCGGTTTCTCCTCGGGGTAAAGTTCCGGAAGGCAGGGGGGAATGATATTTTTACGGTGAGGAATTGTCAAATAAGTCCTCCGCCGCGCCGCGGTGCGGGCGGCCGGTTTGCGGGTTGCGGGGGGGCGCGGGGCGGGGTACCATGTCGGCGGCATGGCAAAACAGGACGCACCCGGATTCGGTTTCGAGGTACTGCAAAGGGACGGCCGGACCGGCGCCCGGCGCGGGGTGTTGCGCACCCCCCACGGGGAGATCCCGACCCCCGTGTTCATGCCCGTGGGGACGGCGGCCGCGGTCAAGGCGATGCCCACGGAAGCGCTCGAGGGGCTGGACGCGCGCATCATTCTCGGCAACACCTACCACCTCTACCTGAGGCCGGGGCACGAGAGGATCGAGCGGCTGGGCGGGCTGCACCGGTTCATGTCCTGGCCGGGCGCCATCCTTACCGACAGCGGGGGCTACCAGGTCTACAGCCACCGCGAACTGCGCCGCATCAGCGAGGAGGGGGTGCAGTTCCGGTCGCACATCGACGGGAGCCGGAGCTTCTTCACCCCCGAAAAGGTCATCGACATCCAGCGCGCCCTCGGCTCCGACATCGCCATGGTGTTCGACGACTGCACCCCCTATCCCGCCGGGCGCACGGACGCCGAGGAGTCCATGGAGCTTTCGATGCGCTGGGCGGCGCGCTGCGCCGGGCAGTGGAACCGTTTCGACAACGGGGGGCGGGCGCTGTTCGGCATCGTGCAGGGGAGCGTCTATCCCGACCTGCGGCGGCGCTCGGTCGAGGCGCTCGACGGGCTCGGCTTCGACGGCCTCGCGCTGGGGGGGCTGAGCGTGGGCGAACCCAAGGGGCTGATGTACGACATCGTGGGCTCCACGGTCCCCCTGATGCCCGGGGACCGGCCCCGCTACCTGATGGGGGTGGGAACCCCCGAAGACCTCCTCCGCTGCGTGGCCATGGGGATCGACATGTTCGACTGCGTGCTCCCCACCCGCAACGCGCGCAACGGCTACCTCTTCACCAGCCAGGGGAGGGTTCTGATCAAAAACGCCGTGCATGCCGAGGACCAGGGCCCGCTCGACCCGGAATGCGGCTGTTCCACCTGCCGGAAATACTCCCGCGCCTACCTGCGCCACCTTTTTCTCACCGGGGAGCACCTGTACGCCCTCTATGCCACCCGGCACAACCTGACCTTTTATCTTGACATGATGCGCAAAATAAGACAGGCTATCGACCTTGGTTTTTTTGGTAACTGGTTCGGGTTAATAGAGAAAGGGGAAGATCCATTCCCTTGGAATTATAAGCTTTAACCCGCCGGTGCGGATTAATGTTTCCTCCCGTGTGCGCAGAGGAATAGAAAAAGGACCCCATGGAACAACCGATCCTGCTGCAGGCGGCATCTTCCGATGCCTTGCTCCAATTTGCGCCGATCGTGATCGTAGGCGTCATCTTCTACCTCCTCATCTTCATGCCGATGAGAAAGCGCCAGAAGAAGGTGGAAGCCATGATCGCGGCGCTCAAGAATGGGGATAAGGTGATTACGAGTTCCGGAATCTACGGCGTGGTGGCCGGGGTGAAGGACAGGACGTTCATTCTCAAGATTGCCGACCAGGTCAAGATTGAGGTTGCCAAAAACGCCATCGCCGGACTTCAGGGGCCCGAAGAGGCCCTCTAGACGACGTCATCCCCCGTCCTCCATGAACGGCCTTCTCCCAATACACGACTTACCGTCAAGGTGAATTATGCAGAAGAATTTGCGATGGAAACTCATCCTGATCCTGGTTTTCCTGGGGATCTGCACCTACTTCTTCGTCAGCCCCAGGGAAAAGGGGGCCCCCTGGTTCTCCCGGCTCAACCTCGGGCTCGATCTCAAGGGGGGGATCCACCTGGTGCTCCAGGTGGTGACCGACGACGCCCTGAACCAGGAGCTGCGGCAGGATGCGGACCGGATCGCGCAGGAGTACCGGAGCCGGGACATCCCCTTCACCGCCTCCCGGAAGGGAAACGGTTTCGCCGTTGAAATCACCGGGGTGGACGGCGCCCGGGCGGCCGACGCCCGCGCCTACCTCGAGGACACCTACGGCAACAAGTACGAGTTGCGGAGCAAATCGCTCGAGGGGAAGACCGATTTCGTCCTGGCTCTGACCTCCAGCTACATGCGGGAGACGCGGGAGTCCACCGTCCGGCAGGCGCTGGAGACCATCCGCCGGCGCGTCGACGCCCTCGGGGTGGCGGAACCGACGCTGCAGATCTACGGCGGGAGCGGCCAGGAGGTGGACGACCAGATCATCGTGGAGCTCCCGGGCATCGATGACCCGGAACGTATCAAGGGGCTGATCGCCAACACCGCCCAGCTCAAGCTGGTGCTGGTCAAGAAGGACCAGGGGGGGCCCTTCAGTTCGGTGGAGTCGGCCATCACCGCCAACGGGGGCGTGATCCCGGAGGACTACGAGATCCTGCTCTACCGGGAGGACCGGGGGGAGGACAGCCGGGTGGAATACCTGGTGGTCAACCGGACCCCCGTGATCACGGGGAAAGACCTGAAGACGGCGCGGCCGAGCACCGACAGCAACGGTGCGCCCGCCGTGAGCTTCTTCCTGAATTCCGACGGGGCCAAGCTCTTCGCCCTGGCCACCGAGCAGCACGTGGGGGAGCAACTGGCCATCGTGCTCGACGACCAGGTACGGTCGGCCCCCGTGATCAACGAAAGGATCGAGGCGGAGGGCATCATCCAGGGGCGGTTCACCCAGCAGCAGGCCAGCGACCTGTCGCTGCTGCTGCGCTCGGGCGCCCTCCCGGCGTCGCTCGTGGTGCTCGGGGAGCGGAGCGTCGGCGCCTCGCTCGGCAACGACTCGATCCGGTCGGGGATCTTCGCCTCCCTGATCGGGTTCGGCCTCGTGATCCTGGGCATGCTGATCTACTACCGGCAGTCGGGGATCAACGCCGTCATCTGCCTCGTCGCCAACACGGCCATCCTCCTCGGGTTCATGGGGATGGTGGGGGCCACCCTGACGCTCCCCGGCATCGCCGGCATCATCCTCACGATCGGGATGGCGGTCGACGCCAACATCCTGATTTTCGAAAGGATCCGCGAGGAGTTGCGGGGCGGGAAAACGGTGCGCGCCGCCGTCGACAGCGGTTTCAGCAAGGTCCTGTGGACGATTCTCGATTCCAACATCACCACGCTCCTGGCGGCCATCTTCCTGTTCCAGTTCGGCACCGGCCCGATCCGGGGCTTCGCCGTCACCCTTTTCGTCGGCCTGATCGCCAACATATTCACCGCCATCTACCTCTCCCACAGGATTTTCGAATGGGTGCTGGGGAGCCGGCGCGTCGAGCGTCTGTCGATTTAGCGGAACTTTATCGGGCTGGAAGGTGTCCAAGGATGCAGGATGATTCCGGTCGATTCATAAGAGGGATCGTTTGTGGAACTTTTTAAGCAGACTTCAATCAACTGGCTGGGAAAGAAGTGGTGGTTTTACGGCATCTCCGCCGCGCTGTTCGCCATCGGCATCGTCTCCTATGTCACCAGGGGCGGCCTGAACTACGGGATCGACTTCACCGGCGGGACCATCGTGTTCGTCAAATTCCAGGACGCGCCCGACCTGGATCTCCTCCGGGAGACCCTCAAGAGCCCCGACTCCGCCCCGCCGCTGATCCAGCGGTTCGGCCAGGCGGACGACAACACCGTGCAGGTCCGCCTGCAGCGGCTGCTCGAGGGGGGGCAGACGATCGAGTCCGAGCGCGAGCGGCTCGTTTCCTCGCTCGGCGAGGCGTTCGGTTCGGGGCAGGATACGGGGGGGCGGATCGACTTCAACAACGCCGGGGCCTCCCAGATCGCCGACTACCTGGCCGAGAGGGACCCGGACGGGTTGAGGGCGCAGTCCAAGTCGGCGCTCGACCTGGACGCCTACTACCGGCAGATGGCCGGGACCCTGCTCGACTACCGCAACAAGGAGGCCGACGGCCTGGTCGCCTCCCTCGATGAACTCGGGCAGGCGGGGGTGTCCCCGGCGGTGGTGGCGAGCCTCGGGCAGGGGTTCCATGCGGGGCCCTTCGCCATCAAGGGGCTGGAGAGCATCGGGGCCGTCGTCGGGAGCGACCTGAGGCGGCGGGCGACGCTGGCGGTGCTGCTGGCTTTCGGCGCCATGCTGGTCTACATCGCCTTCCGGTTCAAGCCGATCTACGGGGTCGCCGCCATCTTCGCCCTGTTTCACGACGTCGCGATCACCCTGGGGCTGTTCGCCCTCACCCAGAAGGAGATCTCGCTGACGGTGATCGCGGCGCTGCTGACCCTGGTCGGGTATTCGGTCAACGACACGATCGTCATCTTCGACAGGGTGCGCGAGAACCTGCGCCTGATGCGCAAGGAATCGCTGTTCGACATCCTGAACCTGAGCATCAACCAGACGCTCTCCCGCACCGTCATGACGTCGGGGTTCACCTTCATCGCGGTGTTTTCGCTCTTCCTTTTCGGCGGGGAGGTGCTGAACGGGTTCTCGTTCGCGCTCACCATCGGGATCATCATCGGCTCCTATTC
This sequence comes from Acidobacteriota bacterium, assembly GCA_012729555.1. NCBI lineage: Bacteria > Pseudomonadati > Acidobacteriota > Acidobacteriota bacterium. The sequence continues at coordinate 8,588 of JAAYCX010000076.1, read as the reverse complement.
CACCATCGCCCTCGCGGCGACGATCGTGGAATGGTGGTATCGCAAGTACGGGCAGAAAACGAGGCGCAGGACGGCCTGAATCCGGATAGGGCAACGAAAAGATTCGTAACGGTTGAAATATCGGAAATTCATGCAAATGCGGGAGAGAAATTCCTTGACAGTTTTTCAGGGGGAATATTAAGATCGGGCCTTCAAAATGACGCCGCAGCAAGCCCGGAACGACTGAAGGCCCAAGGGCAGCATACAAGGGGGATACATGTTTGAAGACTTAAATCAGATCGGGAAATCGGATACGGGCAAGCGCCTGGTCTCGACCTTTGTCGCGATCCTGCTGGAAATCGCGCTGGTCCTGACCATGGTGATCGCTCCCCTTATCTTTTTCGATGTCCTGCCGGAGAGCGAGATCTTGACCTTTCTGATCGCGCCGCCGCCGCCGCCGCCGCCACCGCCGCCGCCGCCGCCGCCGCCGACCAACGTCAAGACCCCGCCCAAGGTCGCGGTCATCGATCCAAACCAGTTCGTGGCCCCCACGGAAATCCCGCGCGAGATCCCTCCGCCTTCTGACGAGGCGCCGGTTGTCGGCGTCAGCAACATCGTCGGCGGAATTCCCGGCGGGATCGCCGGGGGAGTCGCCGGAGGCGTCCCGGGCGGAGTCGTCGGCGGATTGCTCAACAGCGCGGCGCCGCCTCCTCCTCCCCCGCCGCCGAAGCCGGTCAAGCGCAACCCCATCCGGGTGGGCGGCAACGTGCAGGAATCCAGACTGATCCGGAGGGTGGACCCTCCCTATCCCGATCTTGCCAAGCGCGCTCGCGTTTCGGGAAAGGTGACCCTGGTAGTAACGGTTGACGAGGAAGGCAATGTAGCGGAATGCCGTGTGACCAGCGGACATCCCCTGCTGAACGACGCAGCGCTCAACGCGGTGAAGCAGTGGAAATACTCCCCTACTTTGCTCAACGGTGAGCCCGTTCCGGTGATCGCCAACGTGACCGTCATTTTTAAGTTGAACTAAGCACCAAAAATTCAATCGGAGGTTAGAAATTCGATGGGATCAATCAATATCGTAGAATTATGGCAGCAGATGGGCGGAATCGCCAAGGGCGTGGTCATCATCCTGGCCATCATGTCGGCCTGGTCGATCAGCGTGATGATCGAGCGGTGGCTGACCTACCGCCAGGCGCGCAAGCAGTCCCGGCTTTTCACCCCCGCGGTGGCCGAATGCCTGAAGGACGGCAAGATCGACGAAGCGATCGCGCTGGGAGAGCAGTACAACAAGAGCCACCTGGCCAAGGTGCTGGTGTCGGGGCTTCATGAGCTCCAGGCTCACGCCAAGAGCAAGGATATCCCGGGAGAAAGCCTCGAAGCCTCGCGCCGGGCGCTGGATCGCGCCACGGCCATCAGCATCGAAGACCTGAAACGGGGCCTCAGCGGGCTGGCCACCATCGGCGCCACCGCCCCCTTCGTCGGTCTGTTCGGGACCACCATCGGGATCATCAACGCGTTCCAGGGGATGAAGACCGAGGAGACCGCGGGTATCGCGGCCGTCGCCGGCGGTATCGCGGAAGCGCTGGTGGCCACGGCCTTCGGGCTGTTCGTCGCCGTTCCCGCTGTCTGGGCCTTCAACATCTTCACCAACCGGATCGAAACCTTTACCGTGGAAATGGACAATTCCTCCTCGGAACTGATCGATTATTTCCTCAAGAGACGGAGCGAAGGCCGTGGCTAGAAGGGTCAAAACGAAAGGTGTGATGGCGGACATCAACGTCACTCCGATGGCGGATGTCATGCTGGTGCTGCTGATCATCTTCATGATCACCACGCCCCTCATGCAGAGCGGGATCACGGTCAACCTTCCCAAGGCGAAAAATCCGCTGGACGCTCCCGAAGCGGACAGCAAGGATGCCGTCGTGGTCGCCCTGAACCGGGAAGGGAAGATCTTCCTGGGGAAAAGGCAGGTCGGGGAAGACGACCTGTACGAGTTCCTCGTCCAGAAATTCTCGGGCGGGGAGCTGAACCGGAACATCTTCCTGAAGGCCGATACCGCGCTCTCCTACGGCAGGGTTGTCCAGATCGTCAACCAGTGCCGGAGCGCCGGGGTGGAGAGGATCGGATTGATGGCTGAAAAGGAGAAGGACTAGGCGGCAAACGCCCCCCGGCCGCATGCGGGGGGCGTGACCCTCTCCTGATCCGAATCCAGGTGAGCAGTAGCTGTGAGCCCTGTGGAGGATGTCCTGAACCCAGGTTTCCTCCGGGCCATCCGCGGAAGGGCGGAAGAGGCTCTTTTTCCGGCGGTGCGGGCGCAGCGGAAGGGGCCGATCCAGACGCCTCCCCGCGGTGGCCCCGGGCCGGACTGTTGTAAGGAATGAAAGGGATCTGCTATGGGAATGAATGTTAGTGGCAAAAAGGGCGCCATGGCGGATATCAATATCACTCCGTATATTGATATCCTTCTGGTGCTCCTCATCATCTTCATGGTGATCACTCCGATCCGCCAGATGGATCTGGATGTCAAGGTGCCGCAGACGTCCAACGACACCGAGGGCGCCATCGATCCGAGTGTCATTGTGGTTTCGATCGGCGAATCGGCACAGATCGCCATCAACCAGGAAGAAACGACCATCGCCAGGCTGGGAGCGCAGCTCCAGGAGATCTACAGCGCCCGGGCGAACAAGAACATGTTCATCAGCGCCAGCGCGAAACTGCCCTACGGAGACGTTGTCCGGGTGATCGATATCGCCAAGGGCGCAGGGGTGGGGGATATCGGTCTTTTAACGGAGATCCGCTGACCCCGCGGGGCCCGCACTCAGTTTAACTCATAGTTTGGAGGCCACAATGAGGTTCAACAACAAGTGGCTCGCCGTGCTTCTGCTTCTGACGGTGATGCCCCTGTCCGGTTGCGGTTTTATGCAAAAGCTGCGGGCGCGGGACTACCTGAACAAGGGAGTGAAGGCGTTCACCGATCAGAAGTATGACGCTGCCGCGCAGTATTTCCAGAAAACGCTCGAGATGGATCCCGATTTCGAGATCGCCCGCATGTACCTGGCTACGGCCTATACGTCGCAGTTCGTCCCCGGCTCCACCGATCCCAAGAGCGAGGAAATGGCGAAGCGTGCGATCGAGACCTTCAAGGAAGTGGTGGCGAGAGCGGAGGATCCCGCGAAGGCGAACAAGGACGCGATGCTCAGTATCGCCAGCCTGTATTACCAGCTGAGGCAGTATCCCGAATCGAAGGAATGGTGCCACAAGGCCATCGCCATCGATCCGAACAACGCGGAGGCCTACTACCGCATCGCGGTCATGGACTACGACGACGTATCGGAAAAGACGGGGATCCAGGGGGAAAATGTCGAGTTCATGACCCCCGAGGAAAAGGAAACGGCTAAGGCCAACATCGAGGAGGGGCTCGAGAACCTCGCCAAGGCGCTCGAAGTCCGGCCCGATTATTTCGACGCGCTGGAGTACCAGAACCTGCTCTGGCGGGAAAAGGCGAAGTTCGAGACGGACGAGGCCGCCAAGGCCGAACTCATCCGGCAGGCCGACATGGTCGCTCTCCAATCGCTCGAGCTGCGGCGGAAGGCGATGGAGGAAGAGGCCAAGCGCCCCAAGAAGCTCGGAATCTAAGCGCGGCGGGCGTTGCGGGTCGCTCCCGGAGCGAGGGGACGTTTCGACGCCGCGACGGGAATCCCCGCGCGGGCAGGATAAGGGGGCAGAAATACTTCTGCCCCCTTTTTTTATGATGCGCCCGGCAGGGCGCAGGAAGCCGCCTCCCTCCCCGGCCGCCGTGCAACAGCAGCAAGAGTGTCCGACCATCCATGATACGTTACGAAGATCTCGCGGAAAAGGTAAGCCGCTACCACCCGGACGCCCGCATCGATATGATCCAGCGCGGGTACGTGGTCTCCGCCAAATATCACAAGGGGCAGGTGCGGATGAACGGGGAGCCCTACCTGACGCATCCGCTCGAGGTCGCCAACATCCTCGCGGAACTCAAGCTGGACGCCGTGACCGTCACGGCGGGACTGTTGCACGACGTGATCGAGGACACCCTGATGTCGCCCGGGGAACTGCGCAAGCAGTTCGGCGACGAGGTCTACCTGGTCGTGGACGGGGTGACCAAGATCCCCGAGATCCACCTGGCGTCCAACCAGCAGAAGCAGGCCGAGAACTTCCGCAAGATGCTCCTGGCGATGGTGAGCGACATCCGCGTGCTCTTCGTCAAGCTCGCCGACCGGCTTCACAACATGCGTACGCTGCAATACCTCTCTCCCGAACGGCGCGAGCGGATTTCGCTCGAAACCCTGGAAATCTACGCACCCCTGGCCCACCGGTTGGGAATGGCCAAGATAAGGGGCGAACTCGAAGACCTCGCTTTCAGTTTCCTCGATCCGGCCGCGTACCAGGACACGGTGTCGCAGATCGAAAAGCGGCGGATGGTCAGCCAGGATTTCATCCTGGATACGCGGCAGAGGATCGAGCGGGAACTGGGCGCGCGCGGCATCCCGGCCCGGATCGAAAGCCGGATCAAGCGCATCTACGGCGTGTACCAGAAGATGAAGCGGCAGAAGATCACGATCGACGAGGTGTTCGACTTCATCGCGGTCCGGGTGATCACCGACAGCGTGAGCCACTGCTACAGCATCCTGGGGATCCTGCATACCCTGTGGAAGCCGGTTCCCGGGCGGATCAAGGACTATATCGCCATGCCGCGGCCCAACCTCTACCAGTCGCTCCACACCTCCGTCATCGGCCCCAGCGGGCAGCCGTTCGAAATCCAGATCCGTACCGATGAGATGCACCATATCGCCGAGGAGGGGATCGCGGCCCACTGGAAATACAAGGAGGGGAAACACGGGGTGGACGAGGGGGAGGAACAGCTGCGGTGGCTCCGGCAGCTGATCGATTCGCAGAACGACATCAGCGATGCCCGGGAATTCCTGAGCAACCTCAAGGTCGACCTCTACCCGGACGAGGTGTTCTGCTTCACCCCGAAAGGGGAAGTGATCACCCTGCCGCGCGAAGCCACCCCGGTGGATTTCGCCTACGGCATTCATACCGAGGTGGGACACCGCTGCGTCGGGGCGAAGGTCAACAACCGCAGCGTCCCGCTGCGCCACAAGATCCGGAACGGGGAGATCGTCGAGGTCCTCACGGCGCCGGATGCCGTGCCGAGCCGTGAATGGCTCGCTTTCGTCAAGACGGCGCGCGCGCGGGGGAAGATCCGGCACTGGATCAACCAGAAGGAGAAGGAGGACGCCGTCGACCTGGGGCTCAAGCTGATGGAGAAGGAGGCGCACCGCTTCAGGAGTTCCTGGAAAAAGCTCGCCCGGATGCCGGAAATGGAGGGGGTACTGGAGCGTTTCGGGTTGGCGAAGGCGGAGGACATCCTCCCCAGCGTCGGCTTCGGCACCATCGCCCCCAGGCAGATCCTGGACCAGCTTTTCCCGGAGCGGGCGCAGGGGCCGGAGGCCCGGGACGCGGTGCTCCCCAGGGTCCTTCAGCGGGTGCTCGGCCGGACCGACCCGCCGATCGCGGTCAAGGGGCGGGACGAAGCCCTGGTTTACAGGGCCAAATGCTGCAACCCCATCCCGGGAGACGACATCGTGGGCTATATTACGCGGGGGAAGGGGATCGCGGTGCACTCCACCGGATGCCCGACGGTGGCCGGTCTGATGGGCACCAGCCGCATCACGGATGTGAAATGGGTGGGCGGCGGGGAGCCCCGGGTTTTCAGCGTCCACCTGGAGATCACGCTCGAGGACAGGCAGGGGATCCTGGCCGACATCACGACGGCGATTGCGAGCCAGAAAACGAACATCCGGGAATCCCGGTCAAGCAGCGACCTGGATTCCCGCCGGGGCAAGGTCGAGTTTACCGTGGACGTCGTCGACGTAAAGCATCTGCAGAAGGTGATTCAGGGCCTGCGGGCCGTTGCCGGGGTGCGGGATGTGGAGCGGATCTGAGGGCCGGGCCCCGAACCGCGGGCCATCCGGGACGGGCGCGGGTCAGACCGCTTTCTGGACCTTGCCCGACCTGAGGCAGCGCGTGCAGATGCGGATGCGCTTGACGGTTCCATTCTCCAGGATCCGGATGCTCTGGAGGTTCGGGTAGAACTTGCGCGAACTGATGTTGTGCGCATGGGAAACGGTGTGACCGAAGGTGGGGCGTTTGGCGCAAACATAACACTGCATTGGCATAATGGTAGCTCCCGTTAAAGCGCTGAATACTATCAATTACGGGGCGTCGAGTCAAGGGGCAAGGTGGGTGCGCGCCCCCGGGGTCTGGCCCGGGGCTGAAAGGAGGAGGCGTGGCGGAGGGAACGGGGGATCGGTGGGCCCTGATTCTGGGAGTTTCCAGCGGGTTCGGCGCCGCCGCGGCCGTGGCCCTGGCCGGGGAGGGGTTCCATATTGCGGGCGTCCATCTCGATCGCAGGCGTACCCTGGCGGGAGCCGAGGAGGTCGCGGACGAAATCCGGCGGCGGGGGCGGGAGGCGCTGTTTTTCAACGTCAACGCCGCCGACCCGGGCCGGCGTGCCGAGGTGATCGGGGCGCTGGGGAGGATTCGGGCCGGCATCCGTCTCATGCTCCATTCGCTCGCCTTCGGAACGCTGAGGCCCTTCCTCGGGGAGGACCCCGCTCTTTGCATCCGGCAGGCGGACCTCAACATGACGCTGGACGTCATGGCGCACAGCCTGGTTTACTGGACGCAGGAGCTGCGGTCTGCCGGACTCCTCTCGCGCGGGGCGCAGGTCTATGCCATGACGAGCGCCGGGGCTCACAGGGTGTGGCCGACCTACGGCGCGGTCTCGGCCGCCAAGGCGGCGCTCGAGGCCCATGTGCGGCAGCTGGCGGTGGAACTGGCCCCGTCGGGGATCGCGGTCAACGCGCTGCAGGCGGGGGTCACCGACACCCCGGCGGCCAGGAGAATCCCCGGCAGCGACGCGATGTTCGCCGCGGCCCGGGCGGCAAACCCCGGGGGGAGGCTGACGCAGCCGGGGGATGTCGCCTCGATCCTGGTCGCCCTCTCCCGCTCGGAATCCGCCTGGATGACGGGCAACGTCCTGAGGATCGACGGCGGCGAGGACCTGGTGTAATGTTGGGATCGGGCCCGGGCGCGTGGTAGGATGATGGCCTGTACGCGTCCGGGCCGGGGGAACGAAAAATCTCGCTCAAAGCCGCAAGCCGCGATTAGATAGTGTGGCGGCAAACCGCATCATCAACGCATAACCGGAAGGGAAGAACGGATGGCAGACGATCGCACCAACAGGAACAAGGCCATTGACATGGCGCTCACCCAGATTGAAAAGCAGTTCGGGAAGGGGTCCATCATGCGGCTCGGGGACCGCATCGAAAACGTCGGGATCCAGTCGATCTCCTCCGGGTGCCTTTCGTTCGACGCCGCCCTGGGCGTGGGCGGGTTCCCCAGGGGCCGGGTCGTGGAGATCTACGGCCCGGAATCGGGGGGGAAGACGACCATCTCCCTGCACGCCATCGCCCAGGCGCAGAAGGCGGGGGGGACGGCGGCCTTTATCGACGCGGAACACGCCATGGACGCCGGGTACGCCAAGAAGCTGGGGGTCGACACCGACAACCTGCTGGTGTCGCAGCCCGACAGCGGGGAGCAGGCCCTGGAGATCGCCGAGGTCCTGGTCCGGAGCGGGGCCGTCGATATCCTGGTAATCGACTCGGTCGCCGCGCTGGTCCCCAAGGCGGAGCTGGAGGGGGAAATGGGGGACTCGCTGCCGGGACTGCAGGCGCGGCTGATGTCGCAGGCTTTGCGCAAGCTGACGGCCATCGTCTCCAAATCCAACACCTGCATGATCTTCATCAACCAGATCCGGGAAAAGATCGGCGTCATGTTCGGCAACCCGGAGACGACCACGGGGGGGCGGGCGCTCAAATTCTACTCCTCCATCCGCGTGGATATCCGCAGGATCGGGGCGATCAAGGACGGCGACCAGTTCATCGGGAGCCGCACGAGGGTGAAGGTCGTGAAGAACAAGCTGGCACCCCCCTTCCGGGAATCCGAGTTCGACATCATCTACAACCAGGGGATTTCCTACGAGGGGGACCTTCTCGACCTGGCGGTGGAACACAAGCTGATAGATAAGAGCGGTTCCTGGTTCTCCTACCAGGGGGAACGGCTGGGCCAGGGGCGCGACAACGCCAAGCAGTTCATCCGCGAGCACCCCGAGGTGGCCCAGACGCTCGACGCCAAGCTCCGGGAAATACTGGGGGTGACCAGACCGGTCGCGGCGGCCCCGGAGAAGGGGAAAAACGCCTGACCCGGAATCCGTTGTTGGATTCGGGAGGCGGATGCTCTATGATGGATCCGCCGGAGCCGGACAGGCAATCGCGGCCCGCAAGGGTCGAGGAAAGTCCGAACTCCACAGGGCGGTGTGCCTCGTAACGCGAGGGGGGGGCGACCCCACGGAAAGTGCCACAGAAAATATACCGCCCCGCAAGGCGGGGTAAGGGTGAAAAGGTGCGGTAAGAGCGCACCGCGACGCTGGTAACAGCGGCGGCAGGGCAAACCCCACACGGAGCAAGGTCAAATAGAAAAGCGCTTCCCGCAAGGGATGAAGGGCGGCCCGT
>JAAYCX010000075.1 GCA_012729555.1 Acidobacteriota bacterium | reverse complement strand
AAGCCCGAAACCGCTCCCGCATTCATGGACAGGGTCCGTCAAACCGAACCTGCTCCAAAGTGTGCACGCTATCCGTGATTTCCGGTATACTGGATTCCTGACCTGGGAGGCGCCGTGATTGTCTCTTTCGGCGGCCGCGCCACCGAGGATTTGTACCATGGTCGACCTGCGAGCCGCGTACGCCGATTCCCTCAGGACATTGTCGAGCCGGCCCTGGTCAAGCTGGATATGCTCAACGGCGCCGCCGCCGCAAAGGACCTGGGATCACCGCCCGGAAACCGGCTCGAAAGGCTCCGAGGTGAACTGAAGGGGTGTTATTCGATCCGCGTGAACGAGCGGTGGCGGATCGTGTTTCGCTGGGATGACAACGGTACCGCAGAGGTCCGGTTGATGGACTATCACAGGCAGGAGGCATTGCCATGATTCCGGAAAATCGCATACCCACTCACCCGGGTGAGATCCTGCAGCGGGAGTTCCTTGCGCCGCTCGGCGTCTCGCAGGTGGCGTTTGCATCGCATCTCGGCGTGCCGGTGCAGCGTATCAATGAACTCGTGCGTGGCAAGCGGGGGGTCACCCCGGAGACGGCATGGATGCTGTCCGAGGCGCTCCATACGACGCCCGAGTTCTGGGCTAATCTGCAGTCGGCCTACGACATCGCCCGCAACCGCCCGGCGGTGCGGGTGGCGCGGCTGACCGCCATCGCCTGACCGGGGGGCCAGTCACCGGTGGCCCCAACCCCGGATCCCCCTCCGCATTCACGGGACGGCCCGGCAGCACCGGGTCTGGTCCCTTGACATGCAAACGGGAAGCCCCTAATACTTTCTCCACCAGATCGGATCCAACCAGATAACGGAGACAACAGCCATGGCGGAAGAAAAGGGACTCAACAAACCGGTGACACTGAAAGCGGAGTTGGCCGCATTCCTGGGCGTTGCCTCGCTTCCTCGCACCGAGATCACCAAAAGGTTGTGGGATTACATCAAGGAAAACGGGCTGCAGACGAAAACGGTGAACGGCAAGCCGGAAAATGCCGGCAAATTCATCGTGGCGGACGCCAACCTGATCAAAATATTCAAAAACACCCGGACTACCGGGAAGAACGGAAAAGTGACCGATCTGACCGGCCTGGAAGCGGGGCAGACGATCGACATGATGCAGATGGCGTCCGTTGTCAGCGCCAATATCGAATAGCCCGGGATTTGCAGGGGGTCTTGGGTCTAAGTCTTAATGGGTGGTGTAATTAAAGGAAGGTACTGGCTCCTCAGGTAGGCGTTTTTATAGCGTCTAAGGAAAACAAGCAACGTAAACAAAACCCAGTATTCATAACCATTTGTAGATTTTCATTGTCAAAGGAAAAGGAAGGGAATATAGTGGCATCAAAATAATTTCGTTGGGTAAATCGTGGGGTAGGAAAGGCTCCTATGAAAGGAATCGAACCTGGGAAACACCCCGACAAGGCGTTATCGGCCGCCGAAATCCGGGGACTTTCGAAGCCCGGAATGTACGCTGACGGCGGCTGTTTATTCCTGGTGGTCGAACCGAGCGGAGGGAAGCACTGGATCCTCCGGACCACCGTCAAGGGCAAGCGCCGGGATATCGGACTGGGAGGCCTGTCCTATGTCTCGCTCAAAGACGCGCGCGAGGAGGCGGCGCGACTTCGAAAGATCGCCAGGGCCGGCGGCGATCCGGTCGAACAGCGGCGGCGGGAGCGAATGACGGTCCCCACTCTCGAGGAGGCGGCCCGGGAATTTCACGCGGTCAATTCCAAGGGCTTCGATCGACGCCACGCAAACCGATGGATCACCACCCTTGAAACGTATGCCTTCCCGGCGATCGGCGCCCTGGCCGTGGATAGTGTCACCTCCGGCGATGTCCTGAAGGTCCTTACCCCGATATGGCTCGAGATCCCCGAAAGCGCCAAGCGCATCAAACAGCGCCTCCGGGCCGTCTTCAGTTACTCCAAGGCGCGGGGGTGGATGTCCGGCGACAATCCGGCGGAGGATGTCACAAAGGTTCTGCCCAAGCAAGTAAGCGGGGCGGATCACCACCCGGCCCTGCCTTACCAGGAGGTGCCCGGATTTATCCTGGCAATGCGCGCAGCGGACGCGGCGCTGTCCGTGAAGCTGGCGTTTGAATTCCTGATCCTCACAGCGATGAGGACCTCCGAGGTCCTGCTCGCGCGCTGGGATCAGATCAACCTGGAGGCGAGGACCTGGACCGTTCCGGCCGAGCAAATGAAGGGCAAGGCAACAGAACGGAGGATCCCCCACCGGGTACCGCTGGCCCCGCGCTGTCTCGAAATACTCCAGGAGGCACGGGAGCTGGGGGAAGGGGACTACGTTTTCCCGGGCCGCACCTATGGCCGCCCCTGTTCGAATATGATTTTCCTGCAATGTCTCAAGCGCATGGGAAGGTCTGAAATCACGGCGCACGGCTTCCGTTCATCGTTCCGGGATTGGGCGGAAGAGCGAAACCGATATGCGCACAACGTGATTGAGAAATGCCTCGCCCACCGACTGCAATCCAAGGTGGAGGAGAGCTATCAGCGTAGCGATCTTCTCGATCTGCGCCGCCCCCTGATGGAAGCCTGGGCGGCCTTCGCCACGGCAAAGCCGGCTGAAAAAGTAGTGAAAATGAGGGGAGCATAATGGCCAGGCCGCAAGCGAAATGGGGCGCAAGGTCCGGATATTGGATCCCGGAATTTTCGCTCGATGAAGCGACCCGGAAGCAGATTAACGAGAATTTGCTTAAAAAACCGACGGCTGATTTTTATAATGCGCTGGAGTTTGTCACCGCGCGGTTTATCGCATGGAGCCGATATGCCGGCACTGCGATCCCCTCCATCGGGAACATAAGGGGCGCACTATCCGAGCTCGAGGTGAGAACCCGGGAGCTCATGGAGAGGATCGAGCGCCTCGATCCTCTGACCGGTTCGATGATTGGCCAGGTGGCCGCGCTACAGGGGGAGAACCCGGCAATAATCCGTGACAGCCCGGATGCGCTGCGCGAGTTGTGGGCCGCAATTCGAAGGGCACAGTACGCGATATCCGGCAAATGCCCAAAGGGCCGCCGCGCCGACCCAAAAGGGCAATACGTCCTCCAGGTGTTCGAGATATTCAATGAGCACGGATGCGATCCAAAGGCCACCCGTGATGGATCATTCGAAAACTGCATCCTTATCCTGCTCGCCGCCGCCGGAGAAATGGTATCAGGTGACAGCGCCCACAAACTCACCCTAACGGCGGCAAAGGCCTACAGGGTAAACAAAGGTACAAAAAAGGCCCCTTTGATTACCTTGTAGGCAGTATCCGGAAATCGTTATACCTCAGCGCATGGAGGTATAGCGATGCGAGAAAGCACTCAAAACAAAACACGGAAGGCAACAAGCGGATATCCCCGGCGGCTGGCAACGGCAGGGATCCCCGCGCAGGGATTCGTGCGCTTGCCGCAGATCCTGGCCGTCCTCCCGATCTGCGGCGCGACCTGGTGGAATATGGTTCGAGACGGCCGCGCGCCGAAGCCTGTTAAGCTGGGACCGCGTATCACCGCCTGGCGTGCGTCCGAGATTCGCGCACTGATCGGCGAGTAGGCTATGCTGCCCCACCCGTCAACGAATATTCGGATCCCCGACGGCCAGCCGGCGCCCTGGCGCTGCCCGAAATGCGGCGCCGTGGTCTATGGTCCGCGCGATCATCACGCGATGCTTTGCCCTCTTTACCGGGCCGAAAAACAGGATGGCATCTACAAGGCACAGGCGAAGGAGCGGATGCGGGAAGGGGGCGGGGATCATTGCTCCGATGAGTACAAAAAAGCGGGTCAGCAAATCGTTGCAGACCCGCTTTCCAAGGGCAAGCCCCATGGAGGTGCCGCGCCCGGAAGACCGAAAGAAACACTTCTCCAACACGCTGGAGAAGTGATTTCCAAGGGCAAGCCCCATGGAGGTGCCGCATGGCAAGCCTGAATGATGGCGACCTCCAAGCCCTGGGCGCGCGATGGATCCCGCCCGAGCTGGCGGAGGCGGCCGGAATCTACCGGGTGGAATCGGCCGACGGCGCGGCCATCATCGGCCGGAAGGGATCCGGCGATTACGCGGGGCTGGCGATCCCCTACACCTGGCCAGGCGCCGGCACCCGGGAAACCCAGCTGCGATTGGATCACCCGGAGCTTGAGATAAAGCGGGACGGCACCACAAAGCCGAAGGCAAAGTATCTTCTCCCGCCGGGCCGGAGCAATATTCTCTATGTTCCGGACATGGCCACGGCTGGCAACCTGGATGATTCCCAGCTGCCGATCATCATCACCGAGGGGGCCTTCAAGGTTCTGGCGCTCTGGCGCATGGCCACCAGCGACCAGGAGACCCCGAGGTATCTTCCCCTGGGCCTTACGGGCGTGTGGTCGTGGCGCGGGACCGTTGGCAAGCAGGCCGGAGCTGACGGCAGCCGCCAGGCGGTAAAGGGCCCGATCCCCGACCTGGCCCGGATCACCTGGCAGGGCCGCCGCGCATATATCCTGTTCGATTCTGACGCCGCGCGAAATAAATCCGTCCAGGCGGCCGCCCGGGGCCTGGCAGGCGAACTGAAATCCCGGGGAGCGGAGGTCTACCTGGTGGACCTTCCCGACCTTGCCGACCTGGAAAAGACCGGAGCCGATGACTACCTGGCGCACCCTGACGGCGGCCCGGAGCGCCTCCTCGAGCGCATATCCGCCGCCCGAGAATATGAGCCCGACCTCCTGCGGTATGGAATGCACGACGTAGGCAATTCCGAGCGCCTCCTGGCGCACCTCAAGCAGGAGATCCGATACTGCTACCCCGCCCGAAAATGGCTCTATTACGCCGGCACGCACTGGGAATGGGATACCTCCGGGTATCTGCGCCGGCGCGCAAAGCTGGTGATGACCGAGTATCACCGCCAGGCGCTGATCGCGCACAATGAGGCGCACGAGACCTTCAGCCGCCGGAGCTTGGATTCCAAGCGGATCGAGAATGCGCTCTCGCTGGCGCAATGCGAGCTCCCGATTGAAATGGACGAACTGGACCGCGATCCCTACAGCCTGAACGTGCTCAATGGAACAGTGGACTGCCGGAGCGGCGCGCTCCGGCCGCACCTCCCGGAGGATTACATCACCCGCGTGATTCCCTTCCGCTACGACCCCCAGGCGAAGTGCGCGGCCTTCCTGGTGGCGCTCTATCGCATGATGGGCCTCGAGCAATCCGAGGAGCGATCCACCCGGCTTGTGCACTTCATGCAAACGGCGCTGGGATATTCCCTGGTGGGCGTCACCAGCGAGAAGGTGGTGTTCCTTTGCCATGGCGCCGGCGACAACGGCAAAACGACGTTATTGGAGCTGATCCGGGAGATCATCGGCCCCTACAGCGCCTCGATCTCTACTGAAAGCCTCATGAGCAAAAACTTATCAAACAATGAGCTGGCCGACCTGGCCAACTTGCGCGGCGCCCGGTTTGTGCGGAGCTCCGAGACGGAGCAGGGGCAACGCCTGAATGAGGCCCGGCTGAAGCGCATCACCCAGGGGATGGGAATTATCCGGGCCTGCAAAAAATATGAGGACTGGTTCGAGTTTCCCGAATCGCACACGCTCTGGATCGACGCGAACCACCGCCCGGTTGTACGCGGCCAGGATCCGGCGATCTGGAACCGGCTGGCCCTGATCCCTTTCGAGGTCACCATCCCAAAAGCAGAGCAGGACCCCAACCTCCGACAGAAGCTCCTGGCCGAGGCGGAGGGCGTCCTGGCATGGATGATCCAGGGCGCCGTGCGATGGTGCGCTGAGGGGCTGCACAGGCCGGAGGAGGTAACGTCTGCGGTTGATGCCTGGCGCACTGATTCGGATCCCCTGGCCGACTACCTCGCCGAGTGCTGCGAGCTCGATCCTACAGCCTGGGTTTCAAGCGGCGCACTCTGGGATTCCTATGCTGCATGGGCGGAGCACAGCGGTATTGACCCTCTTACCCGAACGGTCTTTGGACTCCGAATAACGGGCCTTGGATGTCACCCCGGACGGAGAAAGGTTCATGGCTCCGCGATCCGCTCCATGGAAGGAATCCGGATCCGAGGAGGTGAACGGTGAACGCGGGTGAACAGCAATTTACCAAAACTTTTCTCATATGCGCATATATAAATACTTTTCCAATATTCACGTTCACCCCCGTTCACCGTTCACCTCTACCACCCCGTGCCCCCTTGTCACTACCGTGCGAGTCTATGCCTGCTCTCAGCATTATCTATAGTCCTCTATCTTATAGATATATAAAGAGATATAGGGTTATAGGTAAGGGGTGGGGGGGTAGTCAAATCTCCGAGTCGATTTACCAGAGACCGGGCGCGCGCCTTCGCGTGAACGAAATGGAGTTCTCCGGATGAAAAATTCTGAAAAGACGCCAAAACCCCCTCAGAACTTGTCACTTTCCGCGCGAAAGGCTTGGAAAACCCTAATTCTCGAATACCAGATCGAGGATGCGGCCGGCCTTCGGCTGCTTGGCGAGTTCTGCCATGCCCTCGACCGCGCCGAGGAGGCCCGGGCAAAAATCAGAGATGAGGGGACAACCTTCAAAGACCGATTTGGTCAGCTCCGCGAGAACCCGAGCGTTGCGGTCGAGAGAGGCAGCGTGCAGACCATGTTGGCGTGCTTGAAAAGTCTGAATTTAGACCTTGAACCGCTCCAGCCCCGTCCGGGGCGCCCCCCTGGAAAGTGAGGATCGTCTCATGCCGACAAAACGCATACGCCGCACCCGGAATTTCCGGCTATCTGCCACCTGGGCTCTTGAGACCCTGTGCCCCGTCCTGGATACCTTGACGCTACACTCTGGACTTCTCCACGATCCTGCGCCGCCCGCGCGAGTCCGGATCCGGACGCTCGAGGACGCCCGGGCCGCCTGGGAGGCGAACCGCCACCTGTTCATGCGGCTGTGCGAGTGTCACAAGGTGCGCGGCCGCTGCGAAGAACACGCCCTCCGCCACCAGGCCGGCCGCCGGCCCTGGGCATTCTGGGTTTTCGACCAGGGCCTGGATGGTTTCCCCGACGCCCAGGTCGCGGAGCTCGAGCGGCTGGGATTATTGACCGACGAGGAGCGGGAGCTGCTCGAGGACTGACCGCGGCCCGGCGGCTCCGGGCAGAAACAGTGAGGTAATAATGGAAAGATCGTCCACCGAATACAACGTTAACGTCTTGCAGCGGCAGCTGTCTACCGTCAGGTCCGACAGCGCGAACCTCAGCTCGGCCATTTCCGCAAAATTCCGACTGATGGAGCACCGTATTGTGGCCCTTGAGCAGCGCCTCCAAGCGCTGGAAACCAAGCCCGGTTTGTGGGACCGCGTTATCGCGGCTGTCTCCCCGACACACCAAGCCGGGCAGCCCGACGCGCCCGCAGCGCCACAACCCGCACACCCGACGCCGGCCAAAGTGGCGGCCGCGCCGCAACCCGACAGGCAGCCCGCTCTGTGTACGCACACCACGTACCCCGCGGGAGCGGATGCAATCCAAATTTTCGAGAAAGGCAGCATATGAATATCAGGGACCCTGAGTTGAGCGGATTCGATTCGCTCGATTTTTACAATAGGTGGGGCCGATGGCCAGAGAAAGGCGAGGCCCTTACAGCCGTGCCCTGGGAGCACCGCGCCGACCTGGCGAAAATCCGAAGGGCGCCGGTCGGATGCCTCTATGGATACGTCGCCACCTGGCACACCGCAGCTCTGGACCGCGAGATCCAGATTGCACCGTGCGCCTTTTCGGCGTGGCTCGAGCGAGACGTTGACTGTGCGGTGCTTTTGGACCACGACTCCGAGCAGTTAATCGGCCGCAAATCCGACGGCGCTTTGTTTCTGGCTGAGGATCGACGCGGCCTGTATTTCGAGTACCGGCTGCCCGATTCTAGCCGCGGCGACCGAATTAAGCGCGCTTTTGAGCTCAACCGCGTGCTCGGCGTCTCTTTTCGTCCGATTGTCCGCCAAAAGGACTTTTCTGCCGGCATAGAGACCTACCGACGTCTGGACCTGGCGGAGATTTCGATTCTGACCTCCGATCGCTCCGGCGCGAGCCCCGGCGCGTGGGCACGATTCAACGCGGGGCACAAAGGCGCCGTCTATCTCTGATTTTGACCGCCCGCGCCCGAGGCGGACACAAATATCGGCGGTTCTGCGATCACCGCGAGGCCCGGCGCGGGAGAAAAATACCGGGCAATGGGGGAGTCATGGACGACAAAAGGTTTGCTGACTTAGAGAAACAGGTGCTCCAGATTGCAGCAGTTCAGGTGGCCGTGATTATTGCGATCGAGGCGATAAAAAAGGACCTGGAGGGGCTGCGGAAAATGATCGCCGCGGCCCCTGCTGATGCGGAAACAGTTGTTCACTGAAATTTTGTCCATACTATCCGGGGCACGAGTCGGGACTCGAGTGAGGCAAAGATATGGCAATCTCAAGACTATTCGTCGAAATTGGGAAGGACGTCGACCGGATGAACCAGTCGATGCGCGAGAGCATGAAGGCGGCCGAGGAGGCAGGAATCAAGGTGACGGCCTCCGGGCAGCGGATGCTGAGCGCTTTCGATCGGGCGCTGAATCCCACGAAGGAGTTGGGGGAGCAGATCCAGCTGCTGGAAAAGGCCGGGAAGTCATCGTCCGAAATCTGGAAGGTGTACGAGGACCGCGTGAAGCAGGCGTCCGAGGCCCAGCAGAAAATGGGCAGCGCTATCGACCCGACGGTCCAGCGGCTGATGGAGCAGAATAAACAAGTCGCCGGAGGAATGCGCGATTTCGAGAACCTTGGCAAGTCCATTCAGGAGTTTGCCGGGAATCCGATGGCCGCGGCGAAGGCAGGACTGGCCTCGATATTGGAGGGCCTGGGCCCTGTGGCTATCGGGATGGGAGCCGTGGCCGCGGCTGCTGGTTTGGCCGGCAAGGCGCTGTTCGATATGGGCGCCGATATGGCCAACCAGGCCGAGGCGCTCTACAACCTGTCAATATCTACCGGGCTGACCACCCAGACGATTCAGGCCCTCGGGCAGATCAGCAAGGAGGCGGGCCTCGAAGGGATCGACCTGGCAGGAACAATAGGGGAGCTCAACAAGCAGCTCGGAAGCCGGGAGGGGGGCCACTTCACCCGCTCTCTCGTGGCGAACAACATCGCCCTGATCGATGCGAATGGAAACGCTAGGGATGCTGTAGCCCTGCTCGATGAGTTGCGGGGGAAGTTCGCTGGCATCGTCGATCCGATCGAGCGGGCCCAGGCCATGAACGCCGCATTGGGCGGCGAGCTGCGCACCCTGATTCCACTTCTCATGTCCAGCAATGATAGCCTGGCGGAGCAGATCAAAATCATGGAGTCGAGCGGACCGGTATGGGATGAGATTACCCAGCAGAAGCTGATGCAGTTCGACGAGGCGCTGGATAAAGTCGACAGGGCCTGGGCTAGATGGGTGACAAACAAAAAAGTAGGGATCGGAGAAACACTCAGTTATATGGCGAAGCTCGGCGAAGCGGCCAATAACAACCCTTTCTTTAAATTCATCATTGAAGGCAGCAAGGATTACACCCTTTGGGATGCACCCGGACTTAGAGCCCCAGAGGATGAGCAGGGTGCGTGGCAATACCTGCAACGTGATAAAAACTTCCAGAATGTGGTGAGTCCTCCGACTCCCCCATTGGATCGGAAGCAATATGATCCGGCGGAACAGGCGAGGGCAATATTCGTCGAGCAGCAACGGCTGATCGCCCAGAACGCGGACAATCTAGAATTGCGGATGAGGATCACGGAGGCACAGAAGACGTTCGATAACCTCATCCAGAAGGGGACCAACGAGCAGCTGGCGGCCCAGGCGCAAGTGCTCCGCGGTCTGAACGAGCAGCTGAAAGTAGTCAATGAATTGTCAAAGTCGCAGGATAAACAGGCAGCCCAGGCAAAGGAAATGATGGATCTCTTCAATGAGTCCTACTGGGGCAGCTTCGGAGGCGTCAACAGTCTCCCCCAGCCTTTCGACCTCAACCCCCAGGAAACCTCCCGCCGCCTAGGCGCCCAGAACCTGAACTCATTCAACGCCGAACTGCAAAACGCTCTCGACAAATACCAGGAGCTCTCCATAAGCACCGAACAGTTCCGGGCATCCTGGGATGCAATCGGGAAGGCGACCATCGAGGCGACCGAGATCGACGCCGCAATATTGGGAGAAGCCGAGGATCGCATCACGCAGATGATGGAACGATCCATGGATTTCACGACGACGGCCCAGGAAGAACAGCTGGAGACGATCCGCCAATACTATGCGGAGATCGAGGAGCTCAGGGAGAGGGACCTGATCAGCGAGGAGGAATACTCCGCCGCCAAGAAACGCATCGCCGCTGAGGAAGCGAGCGTCAAGCTGGCGAACGCGAAGACCTTCTTCGGAAATCTGGCGGAAATCCAGAGCTCTCATATCAGGGTGATCGCCGCCATCGGCAAGGCAGCCGCCATCGCCGAGGCTACCATTAACACCTACGTCGGCGCGACCAAGGCGCTGGCGCAGGGCGGAATCTGGGGTGCCCTCAATATGGCAGCCGTGATGGCGGCAGGGTTCGCCCAGGTGGCCGCGATCAGCTCCCAGGGGTTCAAGGAGGGCGGCTTCACCGGTTTCGGTTCCCCGGATGAGGTGGCGGGGTTCGTCCACGGCCAGGAATTCGTCATGGACGCCGATGTGACGCGGCGCTACCGCCCCCTCCTCGAGGCGCTCAACGCCGGCCAGGTCCCGGAGGAGAGGCAGATTGGCAGCAGCGGGACATTCGACCTGGGGGAGATGTCCCGCCCGCCGCTGCAGGTCAGTGTCTACAATTACGGCACCTCAAAGACCTTCGATATCGAGATGGCGGACGCGGCGACGATGCGGATTATTGCCCGGGACGAAGCGCTCAGCGTGCTGACCCAGCGGGGCCCGGAGGTGATCGCCGCCGACCTGGCCTACGCCAACAGCCGAACATCCAAAGCGATCTCCCGGCATACTACCGCACGGAGGGGGGATAGATGACCTGGGCGTGATACTGGGCGAAAATATTGTTGACACCTAGGCGCCTAGGTATATACTGCCATGCATGGAAAAGAAAAAGTCGTTCAACCTGAGGGTGGAGCC
This sequence comes from Acidobacteriota bacterium, assembly GCA_012729555.1. Classification (NCBI taxonomy): domain Bacteria; kingdom Pseudomonadati; phylum Acidobacteriota; species Acidobacteriota bacterium. The sequence goes on along the minus strand of JAAYCX010000075.1, from coordinate 53,465 downwards.
CGAATTGATTTCGGCCATGAAGATTCAGGCTATAAAGGAGAATCGGACGATAACCGAAATCGCAGCGGAGCTCTTCCGCGAATACCTCAGGAAGGCAAAGAAAAAATAAACTGCAAGGAGCGGAACCGGATCGGGCGCCAACCCGGGCCGGTTCCTGACCCTGCATTCCTGATTGGAGGAACGCATGGCTGGACGTAAGAATACCATTTCGCGCACTGCCCCACAAAACGCGGGAATCACGATCACAACCGAACAATACGAGACCATCCTCGCGCTGACTATGGTCTTCAATGACTTGGCCGAAATGGACGCCGAGCATTTCCCCAAAGCGCTCCTGGAGATGGTAGCGCAACAGGGCAGCGACCTGATCGAGGAGCTCGACGAGATCGGGTCCGCCGCCCCGGAAGGGGGTGATGAATGAGCAATATCTGGCTCGCTTCTGAGTGGCTTCCCGGGAGGTCCGACCGTGAATGATATGCCTGAGATCCCGAACAAGCGGTTTTTCCGACCCGATGAGGTCGCCCGGTATCTGGAATACGTCTCCAAGCGGATGGTGTATCGCTGGTGCCAGGAGGAAAAGATTCGATTTATTCGATATGGGCGGAGGACCGTCATACCCCGGGAGGAGCTGCTCCGCATCATGAAAGAGGGCGTAAACCTTGAGTAGGGGGGACAGACGACCGCTGAACCAGGGCCCGGGAAACCGGGCCTTTTTTGTGGTTCACGGCTTTGGAATCGTGGGGTAGATCGTTGGGTGCCAGATTTTTGGATTTTGTAAGTTGTTGTGTTTATTGGCTTTGCGGGGGTGTTCTGGCTCCTCAGGTAGGACTCGAACCTACAACCCTTCGGTTAACAGCCGAATGCTCTACCATTGAGCTACTGAGGAGCAAAATGGCACGGGCAATAAACTAGCAATAACCCCGGGCGAAGTCAATGGAACATGTGGGCGCCGGGCGAAATTATCGCCGCCGGGCGAAAATTATCGCCAGTGGAGGAGGACCTTCCCCGAGCGGCCGGTGCGCATCGCTTCGAACCCCCGCTCGAACTCCGCGGCGGGGAAGCGGTGGGTGATCACCGGCCGGATGTCCAGGCCGCTTTCGAGCATGACCGTCATCTTGTACCAGGTCTCGTACATCTCGCGGCCGTAGATGCCGCGGATGGTGAGCATGTTGAAGATGACGGTGTTCCAGTCGATCTCGATCGGCTCCGAGGGGATGCCGAGCAGGGCGATCTTGCCGCCGTGGCACATGTTGGCGATCATGGAGCGGAAGGCCTCCGGGTTGCCCGACATCTCGAGCCCCACGTCGAACCCCTCGCGCATCCCCAGGCGGCGCTGCGTCTCCTCCAGGGTTGCCGTGCGGATGTCGAGCGCCTCGGTCACCCCCAGCCGGCGCGCCAGCTCCAGGCGGTACTCGTTCAGGTCGGTGATCACGACGTAGCGGGCGCCCGCGTGGCGCGCCACGGCCGCGGCCATGATCCCGATCGGGCCGGCCCCGGTGACGAGCACGTCCTCACCCAGCACGTTGAAAGCCAGCGCCGTGTGCACCGCGTTGCCGAACGGGTCGAAGATGGCGGCCACGTCGCGGTCGACGGTGTCCTGGTGGTGCCAGACGTTGGTCATCGGGACGGAGATGTACTCGGCGAAGGCGCCGGGGCGGTTGACGCCGATGCCGCAGGTGGCCTTGCACAGGTGCCGCCGCCCGGCGAGGCAGTTGCGGCAGCGGCCGCAGACCACGTGCCCCTCGGCGCTGACCATGTCCCCGGGGCGGAAGTCGGAGACGTTGGAGCCGACCTCGACCACGTCCCCCACGAACTCGTGCCCCACGACCAGGGGCACGGGGATGGTGCGCCGGGCCCAGGCGTCCCACTCGTAGACGTGCAGGTCGGTGCCGCAGATGCCGGTGCGGTCGACCCGGATCAGCACGTCGTTGATCCCGATCTCGGGTTCGGGCACGTCCAGGAGCCACAACCCCGGCCGCGCTTCCTTCTTCACCAGTGCTTTCATGGCTCCCCCCCTTGCCCGCGGATCCTCGGATACGGCGGTATGCCCTGATTCTACTCCAGCGGCGGCCCGCCCGACACATCTTTCGCGGGGCGGGGGAAAGGGGGTTCGGCCTTCTCAAACCCCGTCCGGTCGCCTATGATATGGGGTGCCGCCTGGATCCGGGACGGACCGGGACGGCGCTGCCTGTCCGCTCCTGGTTGCGGCATATACAGGCATCTTACTCGGAAGGAGAAGATAGCCATGGCCTCAAGCGATTCCGCATCCGCGGTAAAGAAAGTCACCACCCTCACGCTGCAATCCAAGAAAGCGCGGCGGGAGCCGATCACCTTCCTGACCGGTTACGATTACTCCACCGCGGTGGCGCTCGACCGCTCGGGCATCGACGGCATCCTGGTCGGGGACTCGCTCGGGATGGTGGTCCTGGGATACGACAACACCCTGCCGGTGACCCTCGAGGACATGATCCACCACTGCCGCGCGGTCGCCCGCGGCGCGCGCCGGGCGCAGCTGGTGGCCGACCTCCCCTTCATGACCTACCAGGGCTCCCCGATGGAGGCGCTGCGCAACGCGGGCAGCCTGATGAAAAAGGGGAGGATGGACGCGGTCAAGCTCGAGGGGGGGCGCGAGCGGGCGGCCGCCGTCAAGGCCATCGTCTCGGCCGGGATCCCCGTCATGGGCCACCTCGGCCTCACCCCTCAGAGCGTGCACCAGCTGGGGGGGTGGCGGGTGCAGGGGAAAACGGCCGCCGCGGCCCGGCGCCTGATCGAGGACGCCCTGATCCTGGAGGACGCCGGCTGCTACGCGGTGGTGCTCGAGGCGGTCCCCGCGGAACTCGCGGGGCTCGTCACCCGGCGGCTGGCGATCCCCACGATCGGTATCGGCGCGGGCGCCGCCTGCGACGGCCAGGTGCTGGTGGTGCACGACCTGCTCGGACTCTTCGACCGCTTCACGCCCGGTTTCGTCAAGAGGTACGCCGATCTTTTCTCCGAGATGCAGCGGGCCTTCACGGAATATATCGGGGACGTGAAGGAGCGCCGGTTCCCGGCGCCGGAGCATTCCCACACGATGGACCCCCAGGAATTCCGCGACCTGGTGCGGGAGATCGAGATGCTGGAATCGGAGACGGGACCGGACGGCGGCGCGCCCGGCCGGTTTCACTGACGCGGCCGCGGTCGAGGAGCCGGGATGCATGTCACCATATTCGGCACCGGGGCGCTCGGATGCCTCTTCGGCGCCAGGCTGGCCCCGGTGGCCGAGGTCACCCTGGTAGGGAGCTGGACGGAAGCGCTCGATGCCATCGGCCGGCGGGGCATCCTCCTCGAGGAGGGCGCCGGCAGCCGCAGCGTCCGGGTCGGCACGGCCCGGCTCGGGGAGGGAACGCCGGCGGCCGATCTCGTGCTCGTGCTGGTGAAGTCGTGGCGGACCGGAACGATCGCCCCCCACCTCGGCCCCGCGCTCGGGGAGGGGGGGGTGGCCCTCACGCTGCAGAACGGGCTGGGGAACCTGGAGCGGCTCGGCCCGGGAGCCTTCGGCGGCAGCACCACGGAGGGGGCCGCGCTCCTGGGGCCCGGACACGTGCGGGCGGCCGGCGGCGGGCCCACGGTCGTGGCGGCGCCGGGATGGGTGGCGCGGCTCCTCGGGCGGGCGGGGTTCGATGCGCGCGCGTGCGACCCGGGCGAGGTCGAGGCGCTGCTGTGGGCAAAGCTCACGGCCAGTTGCGGCATCAACGCGCTCACGGCGCTGCTGGGGGTGCCGAACGGGGAACTGCTGGCGCGGCCCGCGGCCCTGGAGCTGGTGGCCCGCGCGGCGCGCGAATGCGCCCGGGTAGCCGAAGCCGCCGGCATCCGGCTGCCGTTCGAGGACGCGGCGGAGGAGGCGCGGGCGGTGGCCGCGCGCACCGCTTCGAACCGGTCCTCGATGCTCCAGGACCTCGAGCGCGGCGCGCCGACGGAGTGCGACGCGATCCAGGGGGCGGTGGCGGCCGAAGGGGCGCGCCGCGGGGTGCCGGCCCCCGTCAACGGGCTGCTCTGGCTCCTGGTGCGGGCCGCGACCGAAGGGAAGGGGAATCGATGCGCGTGACGGAAAGCCTGGAGGAGCTGAGGGACTCCCGCCGGTCGCTGCGGGGGAGCTTCGGCCTGGTCCCGACGATGGGGGCGCTGCACGAGGGGCACGCGTCGCTCGTCCGGCGGGCGCGGGAGGAGTGCGACGCCGTGGGGGTGAGCATCTTCGTCAACCCGGCCCAGTTCGGCCCCGGGGAGGACCTCGCCGCCTACCCGCGCCCCATCGGCCGGGACCTCGAATTGCTCGAGGGGCTGGGGGCCGACCTGGTCTGGACCCCGGCGGCCGCGAGCCTCTACGGGCCGGGCTACCAGACCTGGGTGACGGTCGAGGAGATCACGCGCCCGCTCGAGGGCGGGTGCCGCCCCGGACATTTCCGGGGGGTGGCCACGGTCGTGGCCAAGCTCCTCAACGCCTTCACCCCCGACCGGGCCTATTTCGGCCAGAAGGACGCGCAGCAGGTGGCCGTCATCCGGCGCATGGTGCGCGACCTCGATTTTGCCATCGAAGTCGTCGTCTGCCCCACGGTCCGGGAACCGGACGGGCTGGCGCTGAGCAGCCGCAACGCCTACCTCGGCGCCGCAGAGCGGCGGGCGGCGGCGGTGCTCTACCGGGCGCTTGCCGCCGCCCGCGCCCGGTACGACGCGGGGGAGAGGGCGGGGGAGGCGCTGCGCGCGGCGATGCGGGAGGAGCTCCGCTCCGAGCCGCTCGCGCGGGAGGAATACGTCTCCGTCGCCGACCCGGAGACGCTTCTCGAACTCGACCGGGTGGAGGGCGGGGGGCTCCTGTCTCTGGCCGTGCGGATCGGCCGGACGCGCCTGATCGACAACCTGACGCTCGAGCGGCGCGGGAGGTAGCCATGTTTCTTGCGGTGGATATCGGGAACACCAGCATCACCCTGGGGCTTTTCCAGGCCGAAACGCTGGGCGCGCGCTGGCGCCTGGCTTCCGACAACGAACGCACCTCGGACGAGTACGGCCTCCTCGTGGCGCAGCTGCTCGAGCGCGCGGGGGTCTCCGCGGGCGGGGTGGCGCGGATCGCGATCGCGTCGGTGGTGCCGCCGCTGACGGGGACCTTCCTGCGCGCCTGCCGTGACTACCTGCACGCCGAGCCCCTGGTCGTGGACGCCGGGACGCGGACGGGGATCCCGCTGCGCTACGAGGACCCCAAGCAGGTGGGGGCCGACCGGGTGGTCAACGCCGTGGCCGTCCGCCGGATCTACCGGGGCGCGGCCTGCATCGTCGATTTCGGCACGGCGACCATTTTCGACGCCCTCTCGGCCGAGGGGGAATACCTGGGGGGCGCCATCGCCCCGGGGATCGGCATCGCGTCCGACGCCCTCTTCCGGAGGGCGGCCAAGCTCCCCAGGGTGGAGATCACGCGCCCTCCCTCCGCCATCGGCCGCAACACCGTCCACTCCCTGCAGTCCGGGCTCCTCTTCGGTTACGTGGGGCTGGTGGAGGGGATGGTCGCGCGCTTCCGCGCCGAACTGGGGGCGGGCATGAAGACCTTCGGCACCGGGGCGCTGGTGGAGACCATCGCCAGGGAAACGAGCGTGATCGATATCGTGGAGCCCTGGCTGGCCCTGGAGGGCCTGCGGATCCTCTACGACCTGAACCGCGCCTCGAGGGGCTGAATCAGCGGGCGGCCTTGGGAGGGCTCATGCGGTTGAGCTCGTCCAGAAAGATTTCCGCGTCGCGGGGGACCGGGTCGGTCCGGTACAGGAGCAGGCTGCGCGGCTTCATCTCCCGCCCGTACAGGACGTGGTTGGCGTCCCGGTCGGGGCGCACGGCGCTCCCCTTGATCGTCAGGCCCCCGAACAGCCCGCGCGAACGGGCGTAGGCGAGGATCTCGGCCGACATCCAGGCATCGGTTTCCGCCGAGGCGGTGCGCCCCACGGGACCGGCGGAGACGCTGACGTCGGCCCCCAGGGTGAACTTGCTGTCGAGCAGGCTCGCCATCCCCGAAAGGTTCATGATCACCAGCACCAGGTCCACGCTCTGGGCGCCCAGCTGCAGCCCGAAGCTCCCCCCCTTCAGCGAAAACATGCTGGGGGCGCTCCAGGGGCCGGCGCCGTTGTCGAGGCGGCAGGACATGAGCCCCTTGCCGTAGGCGGCGCCGAAGATGAAGCCCCCCTTTTTCAGCCCCGGAATGACGGCGACGCACGCGCTCCTGTCGAGCAGGTCCTGGGGGATCCCGTTGTCGGGGGCCGCGGAGATCTCCCGGAGCACGATGGCCCCGCGCACCACGCGGTCGTGGACTTCGGTCGCGGCGTCGAGCGGCGGGACGCAGAACAATCCGGCGAGGGCGAACAGCACGATTCTTTTCACGGCGCCTCCTTCATGGGTGTACCGGAAAGGGTAGCACACGCGCGCGGCGGATCGAAGGGGGACAAAAAAGGCGCGGAATCCACCCCCTCGGGGGATGGACGTCCGCGCCCGGTTTTCCGGTGTCTACGCCCGGGACTTGAAGGAGAAAAACTCCGACACGTTCTCCCTGAGGAGCTGCGGGAACGACTTGTCCAGGTAGGAGCGGATCGAGACGTAGCACTCGTCGCAGGTGTTGTTGCGGGTGAACTCCCGGACCATGCGCGCCTGTTCGTGGAGGGCGTAGCGCTGAAACTGCATCGAGCAGGGCTGCAGCCAACCGTCGCTCGTGACGACGAGCCAGCGGAGCCCCGCCTTGCACGAGGGCATGCCGCCGCGGTGGAAGTATTCGCTCGTGGCGTCGAGGGTCGACTCGTTGTTCGTGATCCAGTGGGAGGCGTCCATGCGCTCCTTGATTTTCCTGAGGCCCCGGTCCAGGACCGCCAGCTGGTCGGCCGAGGTGAGGAAATGGTCGCGGCACCCGGTGCGGCGCGGGGAGTAGGCGCTGTAGTTGACGTTGACGCCCCACTCGGCCACCCGGTCGGCGATCGCCTGGAGCTCGCCGACGTTGGCGGCGGTGATGCAGTTGTTCATGACGATGTCGTCGAAACCGTGGGCCGCCGCCCTGGGGACGACCTCCGCGAGGTGGCGGTACAGCCCCGGCAGCCCGCGGAACTCGTCGTGACGCTCGTCGGGGAAGTCGAGGCTGACGCAGAATTCGTCCACTCCCACGCGGCGCAGGCCCAGGTAGCGCTCCTCGGTCATGTGGGACCAGTTGGAGACGAGGATGATGTAGGGAAGGCCCGAATCGGACTTGATGTTGCGGACCACGTCCTCGAGGTCCTCCCGCATGAGCGGTTCCCCTCCGGAGATCTGCACCACGCAGGGGCGGAGCACCTTCATGTATTTACGGTATTCGGCGGGCTGGAGATCCCGCGACATGTCCCGGGGGCCTCCGTGATCGCAGTGCTTGCAGTAGCAGGTGCATGCGTCCGTCACTTCGAAGGACACCACGATCGGCCGCTGCGCCATCCAGTTCAGTGATCCCCTCCCGATGATGCGCAACGACTCCCCCAAAGGGACTTTTCGCATAATTTATGCCTCCGGATATATGGGCCGACCCAATCAACCCGATATCCTAGCAGAAGCGCCCGGCAGATTGCAAGCGCCTGTGGCCTTGGAATTTACCCGTTCGGAAAAGATGCGTGCACGCCCGTTTTCCGGCCCCGGGGGCCCGGGGCCGGGGGTCAGGAGCGGGCGTCCGCGCCCTTTTTCGCCGTACGCTCCCGGTTTTCGCAGAAATCCTTCAGCTCCAGCAGCACCGAATTCCATCCGTCGGTCAGGAACTCCAGCGTCTCCTCGTCGGTGGGCGCGTCGTCGCGGTCGGTCATGACCAGTTCCGTCATTCCCGACTTGGACCGGATCTCGTAGCTCAGGGTGTGGCGCGACGGGGGATCGGCCCCCTGCCCGTCGTCGATCCAGGCGAGGTCCATCGCCCGCCCCGGCTGGAGGCGGGTGATGACGGCGCGCCCCCTGCGCCGGTCTTTCCCGTGGTGCCACTCGGCGAGCAGCTCCCCGCCCTCGCGGGGGTCGCACGACGCTTTGTCGCAGAACCAGTGAGCCAGCAGGCCCGGTTCGGTCAGGGCCCGGTAGACGGTTTCGGCCGAAGCCTGGATCCATACCTTTTTCGTAATCCCGTTTCCGGGAGCCCCCTCTCTGCGCGTCACTGGCATTCCCTTCTGTGGCGGCCCGGATCACGCGGGATCCGGGCCGGGATTCCGGTCCGACCACGGGCAAAATTTCACAATACCCGATGCGCCTTCCGCGCACAAGCCCGGCGCGGTTTTGCGCCCGGGCTGTTTCGGTGGAACCGGTGCGCCGAAGCGTGTATGATGGACCGCATCGACAATCGATAAACCGGGATAGGAGAGTTATGCACAAAAGAATCACCTGGATGGTCGTTCTCATCGCGCTTTTTGTGCTTTTCGGCGGGCTGTCGTTCGGCGTGGGCCTGTACTTCGATTACCTCTGGTTTGCGGAACTGGGCAAGACCGCGGTGTTCACCACGGTTCTGTACGCCAAGAGCCTGCTCGGGTCCACAACGCTGCTGGCCGCATTCCTCTTCCTCTATCTCAACCTCCTGTTCGCCAACCGCGGCCCCGGCCAGATCGAGATCGGGATACCGACGCCCAACGGGCAGATCACGGCCTACCGGGTCGAACCCGAAACCGTGCGGCGGTTCGCCGGGCTGGCCTCGCTCGCGATAGGATTTCTGATCGGGGTCGGGTACGCGGCCAACTGGGAGAGGGTCTGGCGGTGGCTCCACCGGGTCGATTTCGGCTCGTCCGACCCGGTCTTCGGGCGCGACGTCTCCTTCTTCTTCTTCACGCTGCCGTTTCTGCGCGACGTGGTGCGCTTCGGCCTCATGCTCTCCTTCCTCGCCCTGATCGGGGTGGCGGTGCTCTACTACTTCAAGGGGGCGCTCAGCTGGGGCCAGCTGAAGGGGGACGCGGGGCGCAGCCGCCCGAGCGTCCACATTTCGCTCCTGGCCGCGCTGGTCTTCGCGCTGCTCGGCGCGAGCGCGTACCTCGACCGGTTCGAGCTTCTTTACGGCACCCACGACGTGTTTTCCGGGGCCGGGTACGCCGACCTGCACGCGCGCCTGCCCATGCTCAGCCTGCTCGCGCTGGCGGCCCTGGCCGGGGCCCTCCTGTGGATAGCCAACGCGTTCCTCAGGGGCAGCCGCCCCGCCGTCATCGCCATCCTCCTCTACCTCGTGGTGATGTTCGGGGGGAACCTCTACCCCGCCTTCATCCAGAAGTTCTTCGTCGATCCCAACGAACTCGACAAGGAGAGCCCGCAGATCGCCCATAACATCCGGGCGACGCTCGAGGCCTACAAGCTCGAGGCGGTCGAGGAGCGCGACCTGTCGGGCGACACCGCGCTCACGGCGCGCGACATCGAGGACAACTCCGCCACCATCCAGAGCATCCGGCTGTGGGACCACGAGCCGCTGCTGGACGCCCTGAAGCAGATCCAGGAGATCCGGACCTATTACGATTTCGTCTCGGTCGACAACGACCGCTACCTGATCGACGGGCAGCTCAAGCAGCTGATGCTCTCGGCGCGCGAACTGAACAGCGCGAGCCTCCCGGAGCGGAACTGGATCAACGAGCACCTGAGCTACACCCACGGCTACGGGATCGCGGTGGGGCCGGTCAACCGGATGACGTCGGAGGGGCTGCCGGTGCTCCACGTGCAGAACATCCCGCCGGAGTCCTCCTACCCGCTTCTGGAGGTGGACCGCCCCGAAATCTATTACGGGGAGTTGACGCAGAGCTACGCGCTGGTCCACACGGGGCAGGAGGAGTTCGATTACCCCTCCGGCGAGGAGAACGTCTACGCCCGCTACCAGGGGGAGGGGGGCGTGCGCGTCCACTCCCTGCTGCGAAAGCTCCTGTTCGCCTTCTACTTCCGCGACCCCAACATCCTCCTGTCGCCGCTGGTGACGCGCGACAGCCGTTTCCTCTACTTCCGGGACATCCGGCAGCGCATCAACCGGCTGGCGCCCTTTCTGATGCTGGACCAGGACCCCTACATGGTGATCTCCGACGGGAAGCTCTTCTGGATCCAGGACGCCTACACGGTGTCGGACCGCTACCCCTATTCCACCCGCACGCCGGGGGTGGGCAACTACATCCGCAACTCGGTCAAGGTGGTGGTCGACGCCTATAACGGCGGCGTGGACCTGTACGTGGCCGACGCGGAAGATCCGGTGATCCGGGTCTACCAGAAGATCTTTCCCGGGGTCTTCCGCCCGCTCTCCGAGATTCCCGAACACCTCCGGCGGCACCTGCGGTACCCGGAGGACATCTTCACGGTGCAGACCTACATGTACTCGGTCTACCACATGGGGGCCCCGCAGATCTTCTACAACAAGGAAGACCTGTGGCAGATTCCGACCCTCGCGACCGGGAGCACGGAAAACCCGATGTCCCCCTACTACACCATCATGCGCCTGCCGCAGGAGAGCCGGGAGGAGTTCATCCTGATGCTCCCGTTCACGCCCGGCCGGAAGGACAACCTGTCGGCCTGGATGGTGGCGCGCAGCGACGGGGAGCACTACGGCAAGCTCGTCGTCTACCGCTTCCCCAAGCAGAAGCTGGTCTACGGGCCGCGCCAGATCGTCGCCCGGGTCAACCAGGACGCCGAGATCGCGCGCCAGATCGCGCTCTGGGACCAGCGCGGGTCCCAGGTGATCCAGGGGAACCTCCTGATCATCCCGATCGAGGAGGCGCTGCTGTACATCCGCCCGCTCTACCTGCGGGCCCAGAACGGCAAGATCCCGGAGCTCAAGCGCGTCATCGTCGCCTACGAGAACCGGATCGTCATGGAGGAGACGCTCGAGGCTTCCATCGCCCGGATCTTCGAGGGGCAGCTCTCCCTCCCGGACAGGGCCGGGGGGGCTGACGGCGAGTCGGCCGCGCCGCGTCCGCCGTCCTCGGCCCTCGGCCTGGTCGAGGAGGCCGGGGAAGCCTACAGCCGCGCCGTCGCGGCGCAGCGCCAGGGGGACTGGGCGAAGTACGGGGAGGAGCTCCGCAGGCTGGGGGCCGCCCTGGAGGAATTGAAACGGACGCGGGACGCGCAGCCGTCCCCCGAACCCTGAGGAGGGTGCCATGGCGGCCACGCAATCGTTCGACGTCACCTCGGGCTGCGATCTCCAGGAGGTGGACAACGCCGTAAACCAGGCGATGAAGGAGATCCGGCAGCGTTACGATTTCAAGGGGCAGAAGGTCGAGATCGAGTTCCGGCGCTCGGAAAACAAGCTGGTGGTGCGCGCTCCGGACGAATACAAGCTCCGGGCGGCCTGGGAGGTGCTCGAGGAGAAGATGGTGCGGCGGCAGGTGCCCCTTCGGAACCTCCAGCACGGCAAGGCGCAGCCCGCGGCCGGGGGGACGGTGGTCGAGGAGGTGAGCCTGCAGCAGGGGATCCCGACCGAGACGGCGCGCGCCATCGTGAAATACCTCAAGGAGCAGAAGATCAAGAAGCTCCAGTCGGAGATCCAGGGGGACCAGGTGCGCATCTCCTCCCCCTCGCGCGACGATCTGCAGACCGTGATGCGCCTGCTCAAGGAGAAGGACTTCTCGATCGAGCTCAAGTTCGGCAACTACCGTTCGCAGTGAGGGGGGGCCGTCGCCGCCCGGTCCGCCCCCCTACCTGAGCCGCGCCAGGATCTCTTCGAACGCGGCGCGGGAGGGGCGCAGCTTTTCCGGTGGGAGGGCCGCCAGGGGTTCGTCGTCGAGGTCGAGGAGTTCCGTGATGTCCGGTTTCCGGCCGTCGATGTAGAAGAGTCCCGTCAGGAACGTCCCCTCTTCCGACGACGCGCGGAGCTTCGCGAGCGCCCCGGCCCGGTCGGTCGGGTCGTACTCCCGTTCGAGCTTGCGCAGCGTGAGCCGGGAGCCGTCGTGGAGCGCGATCTCCCTCGTGGTCCCGTCGGCGTAATCCACCGCGATCTGCTCGAAATAGGGGATGAAGCCCACATCGTGCAGCCACTCCTCCGCCCCCTTCAGGTAGGGGTAGCTCTTGGTCGACCCCTCGTGGTTGTTGAAGGTGACGCAGGGGGAGAGCACGTCGATGAAGGCGGTCCCCCGGTGGCCCAAAGCCCCCTTCAGGAGCGCCGAGAGCTGCTTGGGGTCCCCCGCGAAGGAGCGGGCGACATAGCCGCACCCGAGTTCGATCGCCAGGGCGCAGCAGTCGACGGGGGGGAGTTCGTTGGCCTCCCCCCCCTTCCGGCGCGAGCCCCGGTCGGCCGTAGCCGAAAACTGCCCCTTGGTCAGCCCGTAGACGCCGTTGTTTTCGAGGATGTAGACGAGGGGGATGTTGCGGCGCATGGCGTGCACGAACTGACCGATCCCGATCGAGGCCGTGTCGCCGTCGCCGCTTACGGCCAGCCCCTTCAGGCGGCGGTTGGCCACGAGCGCGCCGGTGGCCACCGAGGGCATCCGGCCGTGGATGGCGTTGAAGCCGAAGGAGCGTCCCAGGAAATAGGCCGGGGTCTTCGAGCTGCACCCGATGCCGGAAAATTTGACCACCTCCGCCGGGTCGATCCCGTACTCGTAGAAGGCGCGGACGAGCTGGTTCGATATGGCGTCGTGGCCGCAGCCGTTGCACAGGGTGGACGGGCGCCCCTTGTAGGCTTCGATCGTCAGGCCGGCGCGGTTCGGCGCCCCGGGGCGCGGTTTGTCAGGCGACATGGTCTTCCCCTTTCCTTTCCCCTTCCAGGATCGATCCGGCGATCGAGGCCGCGTCGGCCGGGACGCCGTCGCAGTGAAGGACGGACCGCAGGCGGGCGGCGGCCGCCGGGAATTCGATCTGCAGGATCGCCCGCATCTGCCCGTCCCGGTTCTGTTCCACCACGTACACCCTCTCGTGGCGCTCGAGAAAGCGGGCTGTGTCCTCCCCGGGCGGCAGGGAGCGCAGGCGCAGGTATCCCGTTTCGACGCCATGCTCCTCCCGCAGCCGGTCGCGCGCCTCCTCCACCGCCGCGTGCGTGGAGCCCCAGGAGACGATGCCGACGGGGCCCCCCGCGCCGTCGGCGATGACCGGGGGGGGGAGGGAGGGGACGGCTCCCCGGATCTTGCGCGCGAGGCGCTCCATGAGCCGGGCGTAGTCCCCGGGCCGTTCGCTGTATTCGGCCTTCGGGTTGTGGCCGCTCCCGCGGGTGAAATAGGGGGCGCCCGGGTGCCGGTTCCCGGGCAGGGTGCGGGGGCAGACCCCGTCCCCGTCGCTGTCGAGGTAGCGGGCGAAGTCGGCCATCGCCTCCAGGTCCGGCTCCCGGAGTACCTTGCCGCGATCCAGCGGGATGTGGTCGGGGTAGGGGAACTCCTCCGCGACCCAGTCGTTCATCCCCAGGTCCAGGTCGCTCATGCAGATGACGGGGGTCTGGAAGCGCTCGGCCAGGTTCAGCGCCTGCTGGGCGAAATCGAAGCACTCCCCCGGGGTGGCCGGCAGGAGGAGGATATGGCGCGTGTCGCCGTGGCCGAGAAAGTAGCAGGAGAGCAGGTCCCCCTGGCTCGTGCGGGTGGGGAGGCCCGTGGAGGGTCCCAGGCGCTGGACGTCCCAGAGGACGGCGGGGATTTCGGCGAAATAGGCCAGGCCGGAAAACTCGGTCATCAGGGAGACGCCGGGACCGGAGGTCGCGGTCATGGCGCGGGCGCCCGCCCACCCCGCTCCCACGACCATGCCGAGGGCCGCCATTTCGTCCTCGGCCTGGATGACGGCGAACGACGCTTTCCCCGTGCGGGGATCGGTCCGGAACTCGCGCAGGAACCCCTGCAGCTGTTCCATCAGGGAGGTGGAGGGGGTGATGGGGTACCACGAGGCCACGGTGCATCCCCCGAACATCGCCCCCAGCGCCGCCGCGCCGTTGCCGTCGATGAGGATCCGGCCCCGGGTGAGGGTGCGCGGCTCGAGGCGGAAGGGGTCTCTCTTTTCCAGGTGGCGCTCGGCATGGGAGCGTCCCGCCTCGAGCGCCCGAAGGTTGAGATCGACGGCCCCGGCCTTGTCCGGGAACTGCCGCCGGATGGCCGCTTCCACCTCGGCGGTGTCGATGGAGAGGAGACGGGTGAGGGCTCCCACGTAAACCATGTTGGCCAGGAGCGCGCGGAGCCGGAAGTTGCCGGTGACCTCCTCCGCCAGCCGGGCGAAGGGGACTTCGTAGCAGTGGATGTCGTCGCGCAGCCTGCCCAGGCCCAGGGCCGATTCCGCGAGCAGCACCCCTCCCGGGCTGACCGCGAGCGCGTCCTCGCGCGCCGAGTGGGGGTTGAGGGCGACGGCGATGTCGATGCCGGCCTTGCGGGCGGCGTAGCCCCGCTCGCTCACCCGGATGGCGTACCAGGTGGGGAGTCCCGAGATGTTGGAGGGGAAGATGTTCTTGCCGCTGACCGGGATCCCCATGCGGAAGATCGCCCGCATCAGGATCGCGTTGGCCGACTGGCTCCCGGAGCCGTTCACCGTGGCGATCTGGAGGCTGAAATCGTTGACGACGGAAGCGGTGTTACGGCTCTTCGATGTCTGTTCCATAGATCCCGACGCAGTAGGGGTAAGGGTCCGCGCAACCGGGAGAAGTCTATCAAAAAAAAGGCGCCGAAACCACGGCGGCCTGGGGCGGCCTAGCCCTCCCCGCCGTCGAGGCCGAACCACCGCATCCACTCCGCCACGTCGACCGCCTCCTCCGGGCGCTTCCGGGTACGGCCGGGGCGGCTTGAACGAAGGCGCATCCTCGCGGCGAACTCCCGCCAGTCGAGGGTCGGGGCGCCGGCGCGGCGGCAGCGGGCGCGAAGCTCCAGGTCGTTGGTGACGACGGTGACTTCGGCGGGGCGGGAGGCTTCGCCGAGGCGCCGGAGGATGGCCGCGTCGGCCGATTCGGGTGCGGCGTAACGCACGGCGACCCCCGGGGGGAGGTCCGACCGCCCGGGGTCGTCCCCGTCGAAGAAGACCAGCAGGCGGCCCCCGCCCGCCCGGCGATAGGCGGCCAGCGCCGCCAGGAACTCCCGCCGCGGGCGCGGGTCGGCGGCCGCCGCCGCCGCCGATTGCCCGATCAGGTTGTTGCCGTCAAACCAGTAAGGCATGAGGACAGGATACAACGCCCAATCCTGGACATCCACCCTTTGCCCCAAAACCGGCGATGAGCCAGTCCTGGACATCCACCTTCTGGCTCAAAGAGTGGGTGTCCAGGATTTGTTCAAAGAGTGGATGTCCATAATTGTGTTCGGGTGGAGGGCGGTTGCGGGTATCCTTCCCCCATGGCTGAAGACTACGTGGAAGTGCGCCTGCGAACCGGTGTGGATGCGGGGGAGATCCTGGCCCTGCTCGACGGGGGGGAGGAGCTGGGAGCCTGGGAGGGGGGGGACGGGGTGGTGCACCTCTTCTGGCCGGCAAAAAGGTGGGACGGTGCGGCCCTCGAAGGACTCGAGCGGGCGCTGGGCGCGCTCGGCATCGACGCGGGAAGCCTGGAGGTGGAGCCGGTGCCGGACCGGGACTGGAACGCGGCCTGGGCGGCGTCCCTGCAGCCGATCCGGCTGGGCGGCCGCATCCGCGTCCGTCAGAGCTGGCACGAGCCCGACCCCGCTTTTGACGGCATCGAGCTGGTCCTCGACCCGAAGCGCGCGTTCGGCACCGGGCACCACGCCACCACGCAGCTGGTCGTCGAGTGGCTCGAGGAGAATATCCGCGGCGGGGAGCGGGTCCTCGACATCGGCACCGGGAGCGGCATCCTGGCCATGGCCGCGCTCCGGCTCGGGGCCCGGAGCGCGCTCGGGGTGGACAACGACCCGATCGCCATCGAGTGCGCGCGCGGGTACGCGGCCGCCAACGGCTTCGGGCCGGAGCTGGAGCTGCGGGCGGGCTCCTTCGAGGAGTGCGCCGGGCAGCGGGGCGACATCCTGGTCGCCAATATCGACGGCCGGACCCTTCCGGCGCTCTGCCCCCTCCTCCCGCGCCTGCTCGGGGACGGCGGCATCGGCTGCCTTTCGGGGCTGCAGGAGCAGGACGAGGACGAAATCCGCGGGGAGCTCGACCGGGCGGGGTTCGCGGTCCGTTCCCGGCGCCGGCGCGGGGAGTGGCTTCTGCTCGGCTTCGCTCCCTCCCGGGCCTGACGGTTTCCCGAAAATGGCCCCGGATTTTTCCTCCGGGCTGTGATAACCTGAAGTGTCGTGAGTTTGGCGTAGGCCCCCCTGAGGACTGGAGGGTTATTTGTCCCGGCGTCGTCTCGAGAATGGTTTGATACCCGTTTTTACGGGCGCGGATCCGCATTCCCCTCTTCTGTTTCGGTCGTCATCCCCTATTATCGCGAGAGGTGGTCGATGAGTGACATCAACTTTGAGAAACTGAAAGCCATCGTCGGGGAGGGCGGCGTCCTCTCCGACCCGGCCGATCTCTACGTCTACGGCTCCGATTCGAGCGTGCACGAGGGAACGCCGCACGCCATCGTCCGCCCGCGGAACACCGAACAGGTGCAGCAGCTGCTGCGCTACGCCGACGAGGAGCGGATCCCGGTGATCCCGCGCGGCTCCGGCTCCGGCATGTGCGGCCAGGCCGTTCCCGTCCGGGGGGGCATCATCCTGGACATGAAGGCGATGAACCGGATCCTGGAGATCAACCCGCAGGACGGCTACTGCCGGGTGGAGCCGGGGGTGGTCGACGACGACCTGAACAAGGCGCTGAAGCCCCACGGGGTCTTCTACCCCCCGACCCCCGCCTCGAGCGTGGTGGCCACGATCGGCGGGGAGATCGCCAACAACGCCTCCGGCACCCGTTCGGTCAAGTACGGGGCGGCGCGCGACGCCATCCTCGCGATGAAGGTGGTCCTGGCCGGCGGGGAGCTGGTTTCGCTCGGGGCGACCACGCGGGTGGCGGCGAGCGGCTACCCGCTCGAACGCCTCATGGTGGGCTCGGAGGGGACCCTGGGCGTCATCGTCGAGGCCACCCTGCGCTTCGTACCCATCCCCAAGCTCCGCTGCCTCGGGATCGCCATGTTCAACGTGCTCGGGGAAGCGGGGGACGCCATCAGTGAAATCATGGGGAGCGGGTGCCAGCCGTCGATGCTCGAGCTGGTGGACAAGGTGGCGATCACGGCCGCCAACAAGGCGGAGAACCTCGGGCTCCCGGAGGTCGAGGCCATCCTGCTGTTCGAGGCCGACGGCATGGCGAAGGAGACGATCGATCCCGAGATCGAAAGATTCCGCACCATCTGCGAGCGCCACAACGGCTTCGGCCTCGAGTTCAGCTACGACGAGAAGGAGCGTGCGCGGATCTTCGCCGCCCGCTCCAAGCTCTTCCCCTCGCTTTCGAAGTACGACGAGCGCCTGGCCTCGACGTCGCTGGCCGACGACATGGCGGTGCCCTTTTCCAAGATGGCCGAGACCGCCAACAAGATCCACGAGATCGCCGAGCGCAACGGCCTGGTCATGACGGCGTACGGCCACTGCGGCGCCGGGTGCATGCACACGAAGATCCTGATGGACACGGAGAAGGGGACGCAGTGGGAGGGCGCCCGGCAGGCGGTCAAGGAGATTTACGAATACGTCCTGTCGGTCGGCGGGACCACTTCGGCCGAACACGGGATCGGGCTCAGCAAGGCCGGGGCCTTCAGGCGCGAGAAGGCGGCGGTGCTCGACCTGATGCGGGGCATCAAGAAGGTGTTCGACCCGAACAACATCATGAACCCGGGCAAGCTGATGGACGGCCCGGACGACTGGGTCGGCGAGACGCATTTGCGCTATCAGAAATCGTAGGCGGGGGCGAACATGGGCGATATGGGCAAACTGGAAAAATGGAAGGGCGCGCTCAACAAGTGCATCCGCTGCGGCTACTGCTACGAGCACTGCCCGATCTACAAATCCACCCGGTGGGAGATCGACAGCCCGCGGGGGAAGCTGATCCTGCTCTACGGCCTGCTGAGCGGGGAGATCGAACCGTCGGAGTACGTGGCGGGCAAGCTGATGGAGTGTTTCCACTGCGGCCGCTGCCAGAAGGCGTGTTCCTCCGGGGTCCCGATCCAGGACGTCTACCAGGACGCCCGGGAACTCCTCGTCGAGGCGGGGTTCGAGGTCCCCGGCACCACTTCCCGGACCGACACCGACGTCTGCGCCCTCTGCCTGAACTGCGTCCGGATGTGCAAGCACGAGGCGCGCAGTTTCGTGGACGGCCGGATCGTGACCGACCTGCTGAAATGCCAGTCCTGCGGCAGCTGCCTCGACATCTGCCCCAAGCAGGGGGTCACGATCGGGCGCGGCTTCGGCACCAACCCCGACGAACTCGACCGGGAGGTGGCGGCGTTTTTCGCCGACGGGCGCAACCCGGAGGCCAAGGCCGTCGTCTTCTCCTGCGGCTGGTCCAACTACCCGGGGATGCAGACGGCCAGCTACGAGCCCGATGCCGCGTCGGCCGAGTACAAGGTGCTGGTGACGGTCTGCAGCGGCCGGATCCGCTCGGAAACCATCCTGTCGACCCTGGACGCCGGCGCCTGGGGGGTGCTGGTCGTCTCCTGCCCGGAGGAGGACTGCGAGCACGGGGGGAGCCCGCGGGTGAAGGCGCGCCTGGAGGCTCTCCTGAAGCCGCTGGCGGCGATCGGGGTCGACCCCGGGCGCGTGCAGGTGGCCGAGGTCGCGCAGGGGAACCCCAAGAAGTTCCTGGAGGCGACCCAGGCTTTCATGAAGGATGTCCGGGCCCTGGGCCCGCTGCTGGTAAGGAGCGAGGCATGAAACTGCGGCTGCCCTACGGGAAGGAGGGATATCTCGAGGCCGCCATCGACGAGGCGCGCATCGAGGGGATCATCGAACCGAACCGCGTCCCGATCGGGGACGAGGGGGAGGTGATCCGCCGGGCGCTCGAGCACCCGGTCGGCTCGGCGGGAGTCCGCGCGTTTCTGGCCGGCGCCCGGGACGTCCTCGTCATCGTCAACGACCCGACCCGGCCGACGCCGACGGCGCGGGTGCTCGATTACCTCGAGCCCGAACTGGCCGGCCTGGAGGTCAGCTTCATCGTGGCCACGGGCGCCCACCGGGCGCCGACGCCCGAGGAGTACGTGCAGATTTTCTCCGAGCGGCACTACGCCCGGTACCGCGACCGCATCTTCGTGCACGACGCCCGCAGGAGCGAGGAGATGGTCCACCTGGGGACCTCGAAGAACGGGACCGAGATGAGGGTCAACCGCCGCGGGGTGGAGGCGGACCGCATCCTCATCATCAGCTCGGTGGAGCCCCACTACTTCGCCGGCTACACCGGGGGGCGCAAATCGTTCCTCCCCGGGATCGCCGCCTTCGACACGATCGAGCAGAACCACAAGCTGGCGCTCAGGCGGGAGGCCTCGGCGCTGCGGCTGGAGGGGAACCCGGTCCACGAGGACATGATCGACGCCCTCTCGACGGTCAAGAAGGAGATCTTCGCCATCAACACGGTGCTCGACCGGGACCACCGGATCTACGCCGCCGTGGCCGGCGACATCTACGGCTCACTCGAACCCGCGGTCGCCCGGGCCAACGAGGTCTTCGTCGCCGAAATCCCCCGCAAGGCCGATATCGTGATCTCGGTGGCGAAGTTCCCCTCCGACATCGACCTGTACCAGGCCCAGAAGGGGATCGACAACGCCAAGTACGCGCTCAAGGAGGGGGGGATCCTGCTCCTGGTGGCCAAGTGCCGCATGGGGATCGGGGACGAATCGTTCGCCCGCCTGCTCGGGTCGGCCAGTTCGCCCGCGGACGCGCTCCGGCGCATCGAGGAAGGCTTCGTCCTGGGCTATCACAAGGCGGCCAAGATGGCCGAGATCGGGCTCTGGGCCCAGGTCTGGGCGGTGACCGACCTGGACCCGGCGTTTTTGGAGAGCGTGTTCATCCGCCCGTTCGCCGGGCTCCAGGAGGCCGTGGACGCCGCCCTCGGGGAGAAGGGGCCGGACGCTTCGGTCCTCGTGCTGATGGACGGGAGCCTGACCATCCCCGTCGTCCGGGACCAGGCAAGGAGGTAGAGACATGATTGTAGGGGATTGGAAACCGATCGAGACCATCCTGGATTACCTGGCCGAGCGCGAACGCATCCTGATCGCCGGCTGCAACGGCTGCGTCACGGTCTGCAACGCGGGGGGGCAGAAGGAGGTCGACATGCTCGCCCGGATCCTGGACCTGGCGGGGAAGAGGCGGGGGCGCCCTTTCCGGATCACGAAGATCACCGTCGAGCGGCAGTGCGACCCGGAATTCCTGCCCGAACTGCTCGCCCTGGCGGGGGAGCACGACGCCGTCCTTTCGATGGCGTGCGGCGCCGGCGTTCAGCTCGTGGCCGAGCATGCCCAGGGCCGTGAGGTGTTCCCGGCGCTCGACACCAACTTCATCGGCGCCGTGGAGCGCAAAGGGGAGTGGGGGGAGCGCTGCCAGGCCTGCGGCGACTGCAAGCTGTTCGTGACGGGCGGGATCTGCCCGGTCACGCGCTGCTCGAAGAGCCTGATGAACGGGCCCTGCGGGGGATCGCGCGACGGCAAGTGCGAAGTCGATCCCGAAATCCCCTGCGCCTGGAACCTCATCGTCGACCGGCTGGAGGCGCTGGGGCGGCTGGACCAGTACGACGTCATCCAGCCCCCGGCCGACTGGTCCAAATCACGGGACGGCGGTCCGCGCAAGCTGATCCGCAAGGATCTCCAATAGAATTGTCGGGGGAAAGCTCATGAGTCCAAGCAGGCTGCAGTCCGTACTGGAAGCAGGGAAATTCGCCGTGACCGCGGAAGCGGGTCCCCCGCGGGGGCCGGACGCCGAGGCGGTGCGGCGGAAGGCGCGCCTCCTCAAGGGGAGCGTCGACGCCTGCAACGTCACCGACAACCAGACGAGCGTGGTGCGGATGGCGAGTATGGCCGCCTGCCGCATCCTCTCCGAGGAGGGGGTGGAGCCCGTCATGCAGATGGTGTGCCGGGACCGCAACCGGATCGCGGCCCAGAGCGACATCCTGGGGGCGGCCGCCCTCGGGATCCCCAACCTCCTCTGCCTGACGGGGGACCACCAGAGCTTCGGCGACCACCCGCAGGCCAAGAACGTGTTCGACCTCGATTCGATCCAGCTGGTGAAGGTCGCCCGGGAGATGCGGGACGCGTCGCTCTTCGCGGGGGGGAAGGCGCTCGAGGGAAAACTCGAACTCTTCATCGGCGCCTCGGCCAACCCCTTCGCCGACCCGGCCAAGATCCAGGTCCCGCGCCTGGCCAAAAAGGTCGCGGCCGGAGCTGAATTTATTCAAACTCAATGTGTATTTAACATTGAAAAGTTTAAGGAATGGATGAATGACGTCCGGGAGCGCGGACTCGACACCGCCACCCACATCCTTGCCGGGATCACCCCGGCCCGGAGCGCCGCCATGCTCGAGTACATGGCCACCCATGTGGCGGGGATGGACGTGCCCGAGGCCGTCATCGCCCGGGTCAAGGGGGTGCCGAGGGACAAGCAGGCCGGGGAGGGGATCCGCATCGCGGTGGAGACCGTGCGGCAGCTCCGGGAAATCCCCGGGGTCCGCGGGGTCCACATCATGGCGATCGAGTGGGAGGAGTCGGTCCCCGAGATCGTGAAAGAGGCCGGGGTGCGCTGACCCCCATCCCTCCTGGTCCCGGCACCGGTCCCCTCCGGCGCCCGAGGGGGGTTACAGCCGGGCGACGGCGTCGATGAAGGCGCGGATGTTTTCGGTCGGCGCGCCGGGGGGCATCCCCCCGCCGCAGGAGGCCACGAGGCGCGACCGGTCGCGGAGCGCGCCGAACATCTCCGTGGCGGCGCGCGCCACCTCCTCCGGGGTCCCCGCGGCGAGGACGTCGCGCGGGGGGAGATTGCCGACCAGCGCCACTTTGCCCCCGGTCCATTCCCTCATCTCCTCCAGGGTGTGCTGCACCCCGAAATTGAGCAGGTTGATCCCCGCGTCTGCGAGCAGGGGGGCCGAGGCCTTCGAAGGGGCGTCGTTGTGGAAGAACTTCACCGCGACGCCGGCGTCGAACGCGCGGGCGAGGCGGGGAAGGGCGAACCGCTCGAAATCGTCCCGGCCGACGAACCCCACGATGTCGTCCAGGAGCAGGATCCCGTCGATCGAGGGGAAGCACTCCCGCTGCCATTCGATCCAGTCCACGAGAAAGCCGGTGACGACATCGAGCAGCCGGTGCATGAGCTCCGGGTCGGTCCGGAGCGCGGTCAGAAACTCGGTCGTCCCCATGAGGAAGCTCGCTATGTTGAGCGGCCCGCGCGCCACCGCGAAGCGGATGCGGTGCCCCGCCTTCACGATTTCGGGTTCGAGGTGCCTGAGGCGCTGGATCACGAAGGGGAGCAGCCCCTCCCGGCGCGCATCGGGCCGCTCCAGGCGCTCGACGTCCCGGGGCGCGGCGAGCGTTCTTCGGGCGAAGGGGAAGGCGTCCTCCTCCCACACCGATACGGCGCCGAAGGCGGACGGCTCGGTGCACATCCCGTACTCGGACCAGAAGCCGGGGAGCATCATCGCCCCGGGAAAGGTCTCGAGCGCCTTCAGGTTGGCGTCGAGAAACGCCCGCTCGTCGGTGAAGTAGTCGAGGATCGCGTGCCCCGCCCAGTTGGGGAGCCAGGGGCTGTCGATGATGAAGCCCACGGGGATCCGCGCCGGCTCCTCACCGCGCACGACCGCGAGCAGCGTGTTCCATTCGGCCTCCTTCATGATGCGCCTCCTCCCGTCCGGTACGGCCGCAAGGGTGCCACAAACACCCGTGGCGCGCAACGAAATCCGCAGCGGCCCGGGGGAGGGGAGGGAGCCGGTTGTGTTCGCTCCGCGGATGGTGTATATTAATCATGTCTGGGTTAAAAACCCCAGAAACCCCGCTTTACGGAGGTGCTTATGCTTATTCTCCGGCCCTCGCGCTTGATCCCCCTGCTCCTTCTCCTGCTTCTGCCCGTCGCGCTCTTTGCCCAGCAGAGTTCAGCGCCGAAAGACACGACGCCGTCGACCCCTTCGGTCCCCGCCGCGCCCGCCGCGCCCAGGGTCGTGCCCCAGCCCGGAATCTTCGCCGTTCCCGATTTCCGCCTCCCGCCGCGCGAAATCCAGCCGATCTTCCTCGCGGGGACCGTCATGCGCGAGGACGGGAGCCCTCCTCCCTTCGGCACCATCATCGAACTGGACTGCGGCAGTTCCAAGACGAGGGAGGCTTCGGTGGGGCCGAACGGGTATTTCGCCTTTCAGTACGGCGGGGCGCAGCGGTTCAGTTCGATCGTCCCCGACGCCAGCGAGGGGACCGGTCATATCAACGACGAGGACGCCATCTACTGGAACCCGCTGAGATCGAGCTCCGACTCCCGGATCGAGACGACCACCCCTCTGTACATCCGGCTTTCGGGCTGCGACCTCAAGGCCCAGATCGCGGGCTACCGCTCGAGTTCGCTCACCCTCAACGCCACCAACCTCACCCGGGTCAACACCCTGGGGACCATCATCGTGTACCCGCTCGAGCGGGTGCGCGGCACCGTGGTCAGCGCCGCCAGCCTGATGGCGCCGAAGAAGGCGAAGGAGAAGATGAAGCGGGCGCGCAAGGCCCTGGAGAAGGGGAAGGACGGGGAGTGCGAAGCGCTGCTCAGGGAGGCGATCGCCGAGTACGGGGACTACGGGGAAGCGTGGCTGGAACTGGGCAAGCTCCAGCAGCAGCGCAAGCGGTACCCCGAGGCGCGCGAGGCCTTCGGGCGCGCCCTCGCCGGAGACGCCCTGTACGTTCCTCCCTACGTGGCGCTGGGGTGGCTCAACGCCCTGGAGCAGAGGTGGGAGGAAGCGGCCGACGTCATCGAAAAGGCGCTGGATCTCGATCCGGTGAGCTTCCCCGAGGCCTATTACCTGAGCGCGCTGGCCCACTACAACCTGGGGGATTACGATCAGGCCGGAAAGCGGGCGGAGCAGACGGTCCTCAGGGACAGTACCCACCAGTTCCCCAAGATACACCTGATCCGGGCGAACCTGTTCTCCCTGCGGCGCGACCCGGCGGCGGCCGACGAGGCGATGCGGCTCTACCTCAGGCACGCGCCGGACGCCCCGGAGGCGGAGCAGGTCCGGGCGCGGCTGGAGAACGGGCGCCCCGGCATCCCCTGAAAGCGCTGACGCCGGATCCGTCGGGCGCTCCTACGCGCCCGGCGCGCCCTTTCCCTCCCGGGCCTGCGCGAGCGCGGCGCGGAATCTGTCGATTTCGACCCGGTAGGCGGTCTTGATCCGGTCGATCCGCTCCGCGGGCCAGGCCGGGTCCCACCCCAGCCCCAGGTCCTCTGCCGCCAGGACGATGGAAAACTGCGCCCCTGGGGGGCGGCGGGAGATGATGGTGGTGACGTTGCAGATCCGCTGGGGCGAACTGCAGTCGCTGCAGGTTTCGGTCCGGGCGCAGGGGGTGTCGACCCCCAGGCACTTCGCGTGGTAGGGGGCGATGACGTGCTGCACGCGGTCGAGCGCCTCGTCGACGTCGGCGACGATCTTGTTGACGCCGATGAGGAGGATGACGCGCCGCATCCCGTAGGCCATGGCCGCCACCCGGTTTCCCATCCCGTCGATGTTGACGATCTTTCCGTCCAGGGTGAGGGCGTTCGCGCTCACCAGCAGCACGTCGCGGCGCCCGCGCGCCGGATCCTCCTCCCCCGGGGCCGGGAAGTCCAGACCCGGGTTGCCGCGCTCGCGCAGCAGGTCCAGGAGCCCCAGCTGACCCACCGACACCGACCCCGCCATCTCGAGCCGGGCGTCCGGCTCGATCCAGTCGAGGATGACGGGGACCGCGCTCTCGGCCTTCTCGACGCAGATGACGGGATCGAAGCCGTTGTGCTTGAGCGCCGCGGCGGCGATGTCCATCTTTTCTCTCTCGGTCATTCCTCTCCTTTCCGGCCCGGGGGCGCGTGCGGCCCGGCCGATCAGTCCTGTTTCGGCGGCGCCCCGAAGAGGCCGTGGACCTCCTTGAGCTCCCGGATGATGTCGATCTGCTGCGGGCACTTGTCCATGCAGTCGCCGCACTCGACGCAGCCGGAAGCGCGCTCCTGGGCTGGCATCAGGTTGCCGTAGAAGAAGCTGCAGAACTCCCGCCCCGGGAACATGAAATAGTCGTTGTAGAGCTGGAAGTTGTGCGGGATGTCGACGCCGCTGGGGCAGGGCATGCAGTAGGCGCAGCCGGTGCAGTCCACCTTGACCATCTCCCGGTAGAGGGCGCGCACCTGGTCGAACCGGGCGAGTTCCTCCCCGGAGAGGGAATCGGGCGCGGCGTCGCGGACGGTGCGCGTGTGCTCCTGCAGCTGCTCGAGGGTGCTCGAGCCGGTCAGCACGGTCGAGACGCCGGGGTGGTTCCAGACCCAGCGCATCGCCCATTCCGCGGGGCTGCGGCGGACCGGGGCTGCGTCCCACTGCGCCTGGACGCGGGCCGGGACCCTGTGGACCAGCTGCCCGCCGCGCAGCGGCTCCATCACCACCACCCCGATATTCCGGGCGGCGGCGTACTGGAGCCCCTCCGCGCCGGCCTGGTAGGCGCGGTCGTAGAAATTGTACTGGATCTGGCACACGTCCCAGTCGTGGGCGTCGATGATCGACTTGAAGACCTTGATTTCGTCGTGAAAGGAAAAGCCCGCCGCCCGGATGCGCTCCTCGGCCTTGAGCCGGTCGAGGAACTCGAGCACCCCCAGCCCCTTCATCTTGTCCCAGAAGGGGCGGTTGAGGCTGTGGATCAGGTAGACGTCGAGGTAGTCGGTCTGGAGCTTGGCGAGCTGCTCCTCGAACACCCGGTCGAAGTCCTCCCGCTTCTCGATGTTCCAGACCGGGAGCTTGGTCGCGATCATCACCTTCGTGCGGACCGGGCGGAGAACCTTCCCTATGTACCTCTCGCTCTGGCCGCCGTGATACCCGTAGGCCGTATCGAAGTAGTTCACCCCCTCGTCCAGGGCGTGGCGGACCATCCGGTCCGCGTGCTCCTCGTCGATCGGGATCTTCGGGTCGAACCCGGCGAGCCCTCCGGGGTTGCCCACCATCGGCAGGCGCATCGCCCCGAACCCCAGGATCGAAACATCCAGATCGGTCTTCCCCAGTTTGCGGTAGCGCATCTCTCCTCCTCCGGTTTTCCTATTTCCGCGCCTCGGCCCCGAGTCGGGCGACGGCCTCCAGGGCGGCCGCCTCGAGGGCGCCGAGCTCTTCGTCGGTGGGCGCAGGGTAGACCGACACCAGCAGCGTCTTCACCCGTTCCCGCGCCTCGGCCCCGGCGCCGTATCCGGCGCGGGCGGCGAGCGCGTACCACACGTAGGCGTCGGTGGGATCCTCCACGACGCCCGTCCCGTTCTCGTAGGCCTGCCCGACGCAGTACTGCGCCCGGCCCTCCCCCCGGTGGGCGAGCGCCGCGCAGGTCATGAAATCGGTCCGCGGCGTCTCTCCGCCCCCGGCCGTCATCCGGGCGAGGATCGCGTCGAGCGCGGAGGCGCGCTCCGCTTCGGTCATCGGCGCCGTGCGCCCCATCCACTCGACGATCTCGGTGTCGTCGGGCCGCGTCACGGCGTCCTCGTCGACCGCGGGGAGCGGGCCGGCGGGCGCCGCGCCCCCCCACCCGAAAAGAAACATAAGGGCCACAAGAAAACAACGTGCGTGCATGCGTCCTCCAAAATCAGGCGGAATCTTCCGGAATCGGGCGGATGCGTAACCGCCGCCCGGTTTCGCAAGTATCGTAACCTGTCGGGCCCTTCCTGGCAACTTCGATGAGGCGGATAGGGCGGGGTTTCGCCGCCGGGCGGGTTTGGGGTAAGATCACGGGTCGGACCGCCACGGCCCGAGGAAAGGGAGGAAAAGCATGGAACTGACCGAGACGCTCAAAGGGACCTTCGCCCCGCTCGCGGACTACATCGCCGCGCACCCCGAAATCATCCTGGCCGGAAACGAGGTCTCGATCCCCCAGGAGGTGCGCGGGGAGTTCTACCGCCGTTTCGACGAGGCGCGCCGCGCCGTCGTCGTCTCCCACCTCGACTCCCTTCCCGTGGACGCGGCGGCGCTGGCGCGGCGGACGGCCGAAGTGGAAAGGGAAGTGACCGGCCTTTTGGGGCTCCAGCGGATCGACGCGCCGGTGGACCTCGCCTCCTTCCTGGAAAATCCCGCCGAGGGGCTCGCCCGCGTCCTCTACAACCGGATGTTCGACCTGCTCCAGGGGAAGCTCAGCGGGGAGGAATTCGAGGCGCAGGCGGGGGAGGACATCCGCGCGGCGGCCGTGCAGCTCTACCGTCTCGGCTACGAGCGCTGGGCCGCGCTCTCCATCATCAGGATGCTCGACCCGGAAGAGGGCTTCGGGGTGGAGCTCGACGAGGACTCGAAACCCTTCCTCGCGCCGCTCAGGGAGATCGCCTTCGGCCGGCAGGCGCACCACCCGACGATGCGGCTGCCGGAGTTCGTCCTGCGCCTGCGGGGCTCCGGGCGCCTGGTCGCGGTGAAGGTGCCCCTGGCGCGCGAGGTGGACGGCTACGGCGTGCGCTACAAGCCCGCGGTGCGCCCCAGGAAGAAGACGGGGGACACCTCCTATACCCTCGACAGCCGGGTGATCCTCCTGTCGCTCATGGAATCGCCCGGGAGCATCCCCGTCTTCGCCGACATCTACGAATGCACCCGCACGAGCCCCGACGTGATGATCGAGTTCGCGGCCGCCGGGGAACTCGAGGACTCCTTCGCGCTCGACCTGGTCCGCAAGCACCTCTGGGACCTGAAGCCCAAGGACGGGGGGAGCGTGGTGGTGATCGGCCCTCTCCCCGCCGAGCCGCCCGATCTGCCCGGGGCGCGCCTCGTCGCCCCCTGCTTCGACACGGCCGGGCTGGGCGCGCTCATCGAACCGCTGCGGGCCTGATTAGAGGCCGACCGCCGCCCAGGACTCCCGCGTTGCCTTTTGCTCCGGGCTGTTCGGCCCGTAGAGTTCCCCCGCCGCGGTGACGGAGCGGGAACAGGCCTCCCGGAAGGTGGAGTTGGGGCGGAGCTTGTCGCAGAGGGTCCGGTACCAGATCTGCCCCGCCCTTTCCCACGCGTACCCCCCGAGGCGCAGGGCCAGCTCGCAGAAGGCGCGATTGGGGATCCCCGAGTTCAGGTGCACCCCGCCGTTGTCCTCGCTCGTGTCGACGTAGTCCCTCATGTGCCCGGGCTGGGGATCCTTTCCCAGTACCGGGTCGTCGTAGGCCGTCCCCGGCTCCCTCATCGAGCGCAGCGCGCGGGCGCCCACCCCGGGGCGGAACAGGCCCACGCCGATGAGCCAGTCCGATTCTTCGGCCGTCTGGCGGCGCCGGTACTGTTTGACCAGGATCCCGAACACGTCGGCGAACGACTCGTTCAGGGCGCCCGGCTGGCCCCGGTAGACCAGGTCGGCCTCGTACTGCACCATGCCGTGGGCCAGTTCGTGGCCGATGACGTCGAGCGCCCGGGTGAAGGGGCCGAAGATCACCCCGTCGCCGTCGCCGTAGACCATCTGCCGCCCGTTCCAGAAGGCGTTGTCGTAGTCCTTCCCGTAATGGACGGTGGCGTCGAGCCGCATCCCCCGGTCGTCGACGGAGTTGCGCTCGAACACCTTGCGCCACATCTCGTAGGTGGCACCGGCGCCGCTGTAGGCCTCGTTGACCCGCGGGTCGCCGCTCGCCGCGCTCCCCTCGGAGCGCACGAGCCTGCCGGGAAGGTCGTAGCGGTTGCGCGCGTCGTAGACCGAGCGCCGCAGCCGCCCGGGGACCACGGCGAGCCGGGTGAGGGGGGGGAGGGCGCGCCGCTCCCCCCGGATCTGTTCCGAATCGGTCAGGGTGGCCCACGCCAGCGCCTGCTGGCGCCGGCTGCCGTTGACCGCGATCGATCGCAAGAGGTAGGGGGGAATGATGCCGTGACGGATCATGGGGCCTCCTTGGTTGAGGCCGAATGTAAACCAGACGGGCCGGCGGAGGCAAGACTAATTTCGAATGTTCAATCGAGCAGCAGGGCCAGGTCCTCGGGGTCGAGGGAGGCGAGGAGGCTGTTGTCCTCGCGGATGATGGCGTCGGCGATCTCGCGCTTGCTCTCCTGCAGCGCCAGGACCTTTTCCTCGACCGTGTCGCGGGCGATGATGCGGTAGGCGAAGACCGAGCGGGTCTGGCCGATCCGGTGGGTGCGGTCGACCGCCTGGGCCTCGACGGCGGGGTTCCACCAGGGGTCGAGGAGGTAGACGTACTCGGCCGCGGTCAGGTTCAGGCCGAGGCCCCCGGCCTTGAGGCTGATGAGGAAGAGGGGGCAGCCGGGGTCGTTCTGGAAGCGCTCCACGGCGCGGGCGCGGTCGCGCGTCTGCCCGTCGAGGTACTCGTAGGCGATCCCGGCCGAGTCCAGGCGCCGGCGCAGGATGGCCAGCATCGAGGTGAACTGCGAGAAGACCAGGGCCTTGTGCCCCTCGTCGATCACCTCCTCCAGCTGCGGCACCAGCATGTCGAGCTTCGCGCTCGACTCGGCGGCGCGGGCGGGGTCGACCAGGCCGGGGTGGATCGCCGCCTGGCGCAGCCGCAGCAGCGCCTCCAGGATGTGCATCTGCGACCGGGCCATCCCCTCGCTCCGGATCCGGCCCAGGAGCGAGCGGCGGTAGTGCTCCCGCAGCTCGTCGTACAGGGCGCGCTGCGCCGGCTCCAGCTGGCAGAAGAGGGTCTGCTCCACCTTCTCCGGCAGGTCGCGCGCCACCTGGGCCTTGGTCCGGCGCAGGATGAGGGGGCGCAGCGCCCGGGCGACGAGCGCCCGGGTCTCCTCGTCGAGCCGGTCCGCCCCGCGGCCCAGGCGCAGGACCGAGGCCGAGCCGAGCATCCCCGGGTTGAGGAACTCGAACAGGCTCCAGAGCTCCCCCAGGTGGTTTTCGATCGGGGTCCCGCTCAGGGCCAGGCGGCGGCGCGCGCGCAGCAGGCGCGCGGCCTTGGCCGACGCGGTCGAGGCGTTCTTGATCGCCTGGGCCTCGTCGAGGATGACGTAGTCGAACTCCTTCTCGCGCAGCAGCGGGGCGTCGCGCCGCAGCGTCCCGTAGGTGGTGAAGACCGCGTCGTAGCCGTCGAAGCGTCCCGGGTCTCGTTCGCGGTCGCTCCCGGTGTGCTCGAGCACGCGCAGGCCGGGCGTGAAGCGGCGCGCCTCCTCGACCCAGTTGAAGACCAGCGAGCGCGGCATCACCACGAGCGAGGGGGCGCCCCCCGGCCCGCGGAGCGTGCGGCGCTCCTCGAGCAGCGCCAGCACCTGGATCGTCTTGCCGAGCCCCATGTCGTCGGCCAGGCATCCCCCAAGGTTGAAGCGCTCGAGAAAGTGGAACCAGCCGAGCCCCTCGCGCTGGTACTCCCGCAGCTCCCCCCGGAACCCCGGCGGGGCGTCGGCGGGGAGGATCCCCTCGAAGCGGCGCATTTCGTCGCGGATGTGGCCGAAGAGGGCGTCGCAGCTCACCTCGGGCCCGGTCTCGAGCAGCGCGTCGAGCAGCCCCACCTGGTGGGTCCGGAAGCGCACGTGGTCCCCCTCCTCCTTTCCCAGCCCCGCCAGGATGCGGTATCTCTGCACCCACTCCTCCGGGAGCATGCCGTAGCCGCCGTCGTCGAGCCGGACCGCCCGCTGGCGGCGCCGGAGCGCGGCCAGCAGGCGGGGGATCGGGACGCTGCTGCCGCCGAAGTCGGCGGCCCCGTGCAGTTCGAACCAGTCGATGCCCGAGGTCACGCGGAGCGTCAGCGCGCCGGGGCTGCGGAACGTCTTCCCGTCGGCCTCCACGTGCCACCCGGCGCCGACCAGGTCCCGGACGGCGCCGGCCAGGCGGTTTTCGGTGATCGACCAGGCGGTGGCGCCGCGCACTCCCCGGCGGGGGCGGAACCCCGCCTGCTCGAGGAGCAGGCGCGCGGCGCGCTCCCCCTCCGGGTCGCGCAGGATGCGCCTGCGCTCCCGGACCACGGGGATGGAGGTCGAGCCGTCACCGTCGGCGACGGTCCGGTCGAGGTAGCCGAACTCGAGTTCCGCCGCGAGGTAGGGGGCGCCCCAGGGCTCCTTGCGGGTGCGGATGCGCACGACCGGGCGCAAGGGGGGGGCCACCTCCTCCAGGCGCAGCTCCGCGGGAAGGCGCAGGGGGGGGGCCGTGCGGATCCCCATCATCGTTTCGATCCACGCGTCCGCCTCGGCGGCGGGGACGAAGAACGGGCCCTCGCGCCGGAAGAAGGAGACCCATTCGGGGGGGCCGGTGCAGGGAGCCAGCGTTTCGTCAAGGAGCAGGACCCCTTCGGCGAAGATGCGGTCCGGGGCGTCGGCCGGCAGGCGCTCGCCGTCGCGGAAGAAGGCGCCCGCAATCTCGTAGCGCTCCTCGCCGGGCGCCCGCCGCGCCTCCACCTCGAAGGTCCAGCTCTCCCCCCCGTCCCATTTGAGGGGGCGCAGCTCCTCCTCCTCCGCGCGGTGGAAAAGGCGGCCGGTGTCCGAAATGAGCGGGAGGAGGAGGGCGAGATCGGCCGCCGCGGGCTGGAAGCGGAGGTTCGACGGGTAGGAGCCGAAATACCAGGCGTCGCGTTTGACCCCGACGAGGCGCGCGAGGATGTCCCGGTCGAGGGGGTGGCCGAAATCGGGGACCCCGTCGCGGAACGCTTCGAGCGGCCGGGGCTTTTTCCATCCGCCGTTCTTTTTGGGGTCGCGCGCCTCGATCTGGATGACCAGGGGGGCGTGGGCCAGCCGCTTGGAGCGCTCGATGACGTAGAGGATCTGCCGCCCCTCGGGCCAGGAAGCGGCCGGCGCCTGGGGCGCGGCCGCGCGCCGCATCCCCTCGAGCAGGCGGCGCCACTCCCCCGCGCCGCGCCTCCCCCCCTCGTCCCCCGGGTCCTCGGGCGGCTCCCCGACCCGGGCGGCTCCCTCCGGGAAGGCTCCGCCGGCCGGGGCCGCGTCTTCGAAACGGTCGAGGTCCGCGTCGTCGAAATCCTCGTCCTCCTCCCCGTCCGGGTCGAACCCCTCGCCGTCGAAGGCGGCCGGGGCCAGGGCGCGGGGGAAGGAGGGGGCCCATTGCTCGAAATGGTTCCGCCGCTCGAGTTCGAGCAGGGCGGCCCAGACGTGCTCGCACACCGCGAGAGTGTTCTCGAAGCGGGCGCAGTCGCAGGAATAGACCAGCTCCCCGAGCTCGTTTTCCAGGTCCACGGTCGAGGGGGGGTCCGCCGCCACCTGCGCGGAGACGAACTCCTCGTCCGCGAAGAGGATTCGGACCCCCCCGCGGTCGAAGACCTCCCGCCCCCGCAGCTTCGCGTTCCGGCTTACGCGCCGGCCGATCCGGTCGAGTAGAGACATAAACGATACAGTATACCGCGCCGGGAGAAGGGATCCCAGCCTCAAGCGGTTCTTTGTGCTATGATGGGGGCACGTATGAAACATCGAGGCCCGCGCCCGGCATGGCTCAAGGTGAGACTCCCCTCCGGCGAGGGGTATGTCAGGCTCAGGAAGCTGGTCGAGGGGGAACGGCTGCACACCGTCTGCCAGGACGCCCGCTGCCCCAATATCGGGGAATGCTGGGGCGCCGGCACCGCCACCTTCATGATCCTGGGGGACGTGTGCACGCGCGGGTGCCGTTTCTGCGCCGTCGCGAGCGGCAGGCCGCTCGCGCCCGACCCGGACGAGCCGCGGCGGGTGGCGGTGGCGGTCGAAAAGCTGCGGCTGCGGTACGTGGTCGTCACCTCGGTCGACCGGGACGACCTCCCCGACGGCGGCGCCTCGATCTTCGCCGAGACGATCCGGCGGGTCCGCACCACGGCCGGGCCGATCCGGATCGAGGTCCTCATTCCCGATTTCGGCGGGGACCCCGGGGCGCTCGAGACGGTGGTCGCGGCCGCCCCGGACGTGCTCGGGCACAACGTGGAGACGGTGCCGCGCCTCTACCCGCTCGCGAGGCCCGGGGCGCGCTACGAGCGCTCGCTCCAGCTGCTCCGCCGCGCCAGGGCCCTGGGGACCGGGATGAGGACGAAGTCGAGCCTGATGCTGGGGCTCGGGGAAACGGACGCGGAGGTGCGCGCCGTGCTCGCGGACCTGCGGGGGGCCGCGGTCGATTTCCTCACCCTCGGGCAGTACCTGCAGCCCACGCGCGCCTCGCTCCCGGTGGAGCGCTTCGTCCCGCCGCGCGAGTTCGCCCGGCTCCGGGAACACGCCCTCTCGATCGGCTTCCGCCACGTCGCCTCCGGCCCGCTGGTCCGCTCCTCCTACCAGGCGCACGAAGCGTTCGCGGGGCGCTGAACCCGTCGCTGTGCTATGATAGGAACAAAGGTCGTTCCCGATATGAAAAGCATCCTCTGCGCGGTGATGTTTCTCCTCTCTGTCCCGGCCGCCCCGGCGGCGGACCCGGTGGCCCGCATCGAGGTCGCGGGCGCCATCGACCCGGTCACGGCCGAGTTCGTGGTGCGCGGCATCGAGCGGGCGGAATCGGAGGGGGCCGCTCTCGTGCTCCTGCGGCTCGACACCCCCGGCGGGTTCGGCGCCTCCATGGAGGCCATCATCGCGCGCATGCTGCGAAGCCGCGTCCCCGTCGTCGTCTGGGTGGGGCCGGGGGGGGCGAAGGCGGCCTCGGCCGGGTTCTTCATCCTGCTCGCCGCGGACGTGGCCGCCATGGCGCCGGGGAGCGCGACCGGGGCCGCCCACCCGCTCCTGGCCGTCGGGGGCTTCCCGGTCGACGGCGGGGAGGCGGGGAAGACGCTGTCCGACAAGGTCACCAGCAACGCCACCGCCTACCTGCGCAGCATCGTGACGCGGCGGGGGCGCAGCCCGGAGGAGGCGGAAAAGGGGGTGACCGAGAGCAAGTCGTTCACGGAGGCGGAGGCGCTGGCGGCGGGGCTCATCGACCTGGTGGCTGGGAGCGAGGCGGAACTCCTCGGGGCCCTCGAGGGGCGCCGCGTGCGGATGTTCTCGGGGGAGGAGCGGATCCTCGCCACGGCGGGCGCCGCGGTGGTGCGCTACGAGATGACGTGGCGCGAGCGGGCGCTCGCGGCCGTGTCGCAGCCGAACCTGGCGCTCCTCCTGGGGCTCGTGGGGGTGATCCTCCTCTATTTCGAATTTTCCAACCCCGGTTTCATCGTCCCCGGCGTCGTCGGCGGGATCTGCGTGCTCCTGGCGGTCCTGGGGCTCTCGCTCCTGCCGATCAACCATGTCGGCGTGCTCCTCCTCCTGCTGGCGGTCGGGCTGCTCGTCGCCGAGGTCAAGGTCGGCGGTTTCGGGGTGCTGGGGATCGGGGGGATCGTGTCGATGGTCATGGGTATGATGATGCTTATCGATTCCCCGGACCCGGCGGTCCGGATCGGCCTCTACACGGCCCTCGCCCTGGCCCTCCCCTTCGCGGTGATCTCGCTCATCCTCCTGGTCGCGCTGATCCGGTCCCTGGGCCAGCGGGCGGCCACCGGGGACGAGGGGATGGTGGGGCTCGAGGGGGTGGCCGACACCGCCATCGGGGCCGCCGGCCGGGTCCTGGTGCGGGGGGAGTACTGGGCCGCGCGCGCGGAGGCCCCCATCGCGGCGGGGAAGCGGGTGCGTGTCGTCGGGGTGGACCACCTCACCCTGACGGTGGAGGAAACGACCGACGGGGGTGACTGACCGTCTGGAGTCCTAAGGGAGGGCGTTATGGGATCGATGTGGATGTTGGGCCTCATCATCGTGCTCTTGTACCTCTGGAGCACGATCCATATTCTGAAGGAGTACGAGCGCGGGGTGGCCTTCCGCCTGGGACGGCTGGTCCCCAAGGCGATGGGGCCGGGCATCGTCTTCATTTTCTGGCCCGTCTACCGGATGGTGCGGGTGAGCCTGCGGACCGTCACCCTCGACGTCCCCCCGCAGGACACCATCACGCGCGACAACGTCTCGGTCAAGGTCAACGCCATCGTCTATTTCCGCGTGATGAACGCCCCGCGGGCGATCGTGGAGGTGGAGGACTATCTCTACGCGACCTCGCAGCTGGCGCAGACGACGCTCCGCTCGGTGCTCGGCGAGGTCGACCTGGACGACCTGCTGAGCCACCGGGAGATGCTCAACGTCCGGCTGCAGGAGATTCTCGACCGGCATACGGACATCTGGGGGATCAAGGTGAGCCTGGTGGAGGTCAAGCAGGTCGACCTGCCGCAGGAGATGCAAAGAGCTATGGCGAAGCAGGCCGAGGCGGAACGGGAAAAACGTGCTAAGATCATTCACGCCGACGGCGAGTTCCAGGCGTCGGCGAAACTGGCGGAGGCGGCGGGCATCATCAACCGGGAACCGGTGGCCCTGCAGCTCCGCTACCTGCAGACGTTGACCGAAATCGGCACGGAGAAGAACACCACCGTGGTCTTTCCCGTGCCCATCGACATGATCAAGGCCTGGATGGAACCCAGGAAACAGGGGTAAATCTTCATGACGGATCGCGAACCTGAGGCCGGACACGAACTGGTGCTCGATAATCGAAAACTCATCATCGCTTTTGCCGTGCTGATCGCCATCTGCGGCGCCTTCTTCGTCCTGGGCTTCATGGAGGGGCGGCGGCAGGGGTTCCAGGACGGGATGCAGACGGCGCTCGAAACGGCGCCCGGAAGCCCGGCGCCGACGGCCGGAACGCCGGGGGAATCCGCGGCCGCCGGGCCGAAAGAGGAGATCGCCGAGAGCGACCTCGAATGGTACCGCAGCGTGAACCGGCGCGAGGGGGATCCCTCGATCGCCCCCAGGCTGGACCCCGCCCCCGGGCCCGCGGGGAAGGCCGAGCCGGAGCCGAAAGCTGAAGCGGCGCCCAGGCAGGCGGCCCCGGCCTCCCCGCCCGCCCGGCGGCCGCAGGCCCGGGCGGCCTCCGACGGGGTCACCTATTCGGTGCAGGTAGGGGCGTTCCGGGCGCGGCGCGAAGCGGAGAGCGCCGGGCGCAGCCTCCGGGAGAAGGGGTTCACCGGCAGGATCGAGGTCCCCGATTCCCCCGATGGGTTCTACCTGGTCAAGGTCGGGAGGTTCGGGACCCGGGCCGAGGCGGCCGCCATGCAGCTCCGGCTCAAAAGCAGCGGCTTCAAGTGTTTCATCAAGGCGAACTGAAGAGGGCGCTCCCGGCGGTCCTCTCCGGGCTCCTCCTCGCGGCCTCCTTCCCGGCCGCGGGGCTGGGGGCGCTCGCGTGGGTCGCGTGGGTCCCGCTCCTCGTGGCGGTCGCCCGCGCGCGCGGCCGGGGGGGCGCCTTCGGGGCGGGCCTCCTGGCCGCCGGGATCTACACCGGCATCCTGCTCGCATGGATCCCCGGGGTGCTCGTGCGCCACGGCGGCATGGCGCCCGTTCCCGCCTGGGGCGCCTACGCGGCGCTCGCGGCGCTGCTCGCGCTCTACCCCGCCGCCGCCTGCCTCCTCGTCAAGCACCTGATGCTGCGGGGGGGGAGGGGGTGGATCCTCGCTTTCCCCGCAGCCTGGGTGCTGGGCGAATACGCCCTCTCCCTCTCCCCCTTCGGGGGGCTCCCCTGGCTCCTGGCGGGCTACACCCAGGCCGATTGGCTCCCCGTCATCCAGATCGCCGACCTCGCCGGGGTCTACGGCGTCTCCTTCCTCGTCCTCGCGCTCAACACGGCCGCGGCCCGGGCCCTCGTGGCCGGGGGGTGGGGCGCCCGCCTGGCCCCCCTCGGCGCGGCGGGCGCCCTGCTCCTCGTCTCCCTCCTCTACGGCGCGCACCAGCTCGAGCGCTGGGGAAAGGTCGAGCCGCGCTACCGGGCGGCCATGCTCCAGGGGAACATCGGTGCGGGGGAGTCGGAGGCGGCCCAGGCGGAAAAATTCCAGCAGGGGTATGTCGCCATGGCCGACCGCCTCCCGCCCGGGGAGATCGACCTCCTGGTCCTGCCCGAATCCCCGGCCCCGAGCATCTGGCAGCTCGACGCGGGCTACCGCCGCGCGATGCGGGAGCTGGCGGCCCGCTTCCCCCTCGGGCTGGTCCTCAGCAACATCCGGCTGGAGGGGGAACGCTACTTCAACAGCGCCTTTTTCATCGACCGCCGCGGGGAGGTCGCCGGGATCTACGACAAGATCCACCTGGTCCCCTTCGGGGAGTACATCCCGGGGTCCGGCTTCCTCTCCTTCGTCGAGAGGATCTCCAGCGACATCGGGGCGTTTTCGCCCGGGGGGGACCCCGGGGTCTTTTCGCTCGGCGGGAACCCCGCCTCCGCCCTCATCTGCTTCGAGGCGGTTTTCCCCTCCCTGGCGCGGGAGGTCACCCGCCGCGGGAGCGGGCTGCTCCTGAACCTCACCAACGACGAATGGTACGGCCCGAGCGCGGCCCCCTTCCAGCACCTGGCCATCAGCCGATTCCGGGCGGTGGAGAACCGCCGCTACCTCCTGCGGGCGGCCAACAGCGGGGTCACCGCCTGCATCGAGCCGACCGGCCGCATCCAGTCCGCCACCGGGATCCTCCATCAGGCTCTCGGGCGGGGAAGCTTCCGGTTCGTGCGGGAGCAGGGCGTCTACACCCGTTATGGGGACGTTTTCATTTTGCTGTGTGCTATCATTCTGCTGGTTTCCGTCCTCTGGGCGGAACGGAAAAAGCGGAGACAACTTCGGAGGCGATGATGCTCGAGGAGCTGAAGGAAAGGGTGAGTGCGGTCGAGGAAAAGATAACGATGGTCCGAGGTTATCTTTGATGCGGAAAACAAGCGCGCCCGGATTCTCGAGCTGGAGAAGGCGATAGCGAAGCCCGATTTCTGGAACGACCAGGAGGATGCGCAGAGGACGCTGCAGGCGCGCAGCCGGCTGGAGAAGGACATCGAGACCGACTCGCGGCTCGGGCGGGAGGGCGAAGACCTCCTGGCGCTGGCCGAACTGGCGGGCGAGGGGGAGGACTGCGCCGGGGAGCTCCTCGGGGAGGTGACCCGGCTCGAGGCCGAGATCCGGCACACCGAAATCCGCATGCTGCTCGGCGGCGAGCACGACGCCAGCAACGCCATCGTCACCATCCACCCGGGCGCGGGCGGCGTCGACAGCCAGGACTGGGCCGCGATGCTGGTGCGGATGTACCTGCGCTGGGGGGAGCGCGCGGGCTACACCATGAAGATGCTGGATTACCAGCCGGGGGAGGAGGACGGGATCAAGTCGGCCACCTTCATCGCCGAGGGGGACTACGCCTTCGGTTACCTGTCGACCGAGAGCGGGGTGCACCGCCTGGTGCGGATCTCCCCCTTCGGGGGGATGGACAAGCGCCAGACCAGCTTCGCCAGCGTCTACGTCTACCCCCAGATCGATGACCGGATCGAGATCCAGATCGACGAAAAGGACCTGCGCATCGACACCTACCGCTCCTCGGGGGCGGGGGGGCAGCACGTCAACGTCACCGATTCGGCCGTGCGCATCACCCACCTGCCGACCGGGATCGTGGTCGCCTGCCAGAACGAGCGCTCCCAGATCCGCAACCGCGAAATGGCCCGCACGGTGCTGAAGGCGCGCCTGTACGAGCTGGAACTTTCGAAGAAGCGCCAGCAGCTGCAGGCCGTGGAGGACAGCAAGCTCGACATCGGGTTCGGGAGCCAGATCCGGAGCTACGTCCTGCACCCTTACCGGATGGTCAAGGACCACCGCACCCGGTACGAGACGTCCGACGCCGACCGGGTGCTCGACGGCGACATCGAGGACTTCATCTACCAGTACCTGGTCCACCGGGGGGTGCGGGGCCGCGCCTAGCGGGCGGCCGCGGGGCGGGGCCGAAGGGGAGGAGAATATGGCGGACATCCGGCGCAGGTTTTACATGGGGCTGGCGGTCTTCGTCCTGCTGGTGGGAATCCCGCTCGGGGTCGTCCCCGGGCTGCGCCACCGCCTCTTCGATCGGGCGCACTCCCTCCGGGCCGCGATCACGGGGGAGCCGGCGCCCGCCATGGCCACGGCGGGGGCGGCGGCCGAACCCTACCCCGAGGAATTCGAACTGCCGCCTTCGCCGCCGCCTTCGCCGCCTCCGGCGGCTAGGGCGGCTACGCCCCCGGTAAAGGCGCCCCCCGCCGCGGCGCCCGCGGGCGCCCGGACGCGCCCGCGCCTCGTGCCCCAGGGGGGCGAGGGGGCGCGCAAGGCCCCCCCGCTGGTGCGCGAGGCGCCTTCGCCGGCGCCGCCGGCGGCGGCGCCCGAGGCCCCGGACGACGGGCTCCCCTACGGGCAGGGGGAGATCGAGCGGCAGGCCTACGAGTTGGTGCTCAAGTCCCAGAAGAAGCTGGCGGCGATGGTGGCCGGGGACGACCCCGGGCTCGAATTCAGGGGGTGGGGGGCCGTCCGCCGGGGGGAGGACCTGTACTGGGTGCGGGTGACGTTCGACGGCCCGGACGGGGCGGAGGAGTACATCTGGCAGGTCCGGATCTCCCTCGGGGAAATCACTCCCCTGAGCTTCAATGCCCGCAGCCTGTTCTGAACCATGAACCCCCGTCTCCTTCTCCACCTGCGCC
The DNA here is from genome assembly GCA_012729555.1 of Acidobacteriota bacterium. NCBI lineage: Bacteria > Pseudomonadati > Acidobacteriota > Acidobacteriota bacterium. The sequence continues at coordinate 14,173 of JAAYCX010000075.1, read as the reverse complement.
GGCTGCTGACCGGCATCATCCTGGCCGTGGCCCTGGCCCTGGCCTGGAACGCGGCCCACTCCTGGATCGCGAAGATGCGCAGGGCGGGCGACCTCCCCGGAAAGCTCGGCTCCGAACTCCGGCGGGCGGCCGAAGGGATCGAGTACTCCGAGAACCGGGACGGGGCGGCGCGCCTGCGCATCCGCGCGGAGCGCCTCCTGGAGACGCGCGCCGGGGTCCACCTCCTCGAAGGAATCGAGGCGGGGGACTTCGACGCCGCGGGGGCCGCGCGGCACTCCATCCGGAGCCGGCAGGCACGCTACGACGCGAAGGGGGGGACGATCGATTTCTCCGGGGAGGTGCGCCTCCGCCTCGGAAAGGGACTGCGGCTCGAGACCCGCTCGCTCCACTACGACATCGCGGGTGAAACCGCCTCCACCCCGGACCGGATCGAAATCGAATCGGGGGAGGCGGCCGGGAGCGCCCTGGGGGCGCGCTACGACCGCGCCCGGGAGACGATCGAGCTCCTCGAGGAGGTCCGGCTGAGGGTGGGTGCGGGGGGCGAAAGCTTCCGGGCCTCCGCGGACCGGGCGACGGTGGCGCCCGGCGGGGACCGGATCACGTTCGAAGGGGGCGGAGAGATCGCCTCGGAGCGCTCGGGCGTGATCCGGGGGGAGCGGATCGTGCTGGCCCTCGGGCCCGGAAGGCGGGTGGAGGCGCTCGCCGCCGAAGGGGGGGCTTCCGCCCTCCTGGCCGACGGGCAGGGGGTGCGGGAACTCGAGGGGGGACGGATCGAGTTCGGCGTCGCGGGGGGGGAGAGGCTCGAGCGGGTGCGGGTCACCGGGGGGGGGGACTGCGCTGGAGTTCGGCCGGGCGGCAGGAGCGGCTGAGGGGCGGGGAGATCGACCTCGACCTCGACCCGGCCGGCGCCCCGCGTGAAATGAGGGCGCGCGGGGAGGTACGCTTCCTCATGGCATCCGGGGGGGGGGAGGGTACGGAGGTTTCGGGCGGGAGCGTCCGGGCCGTGTTCGGGGCGGGCGCCGCGCTCGAACGGGTCGAGGTCGACGGCTCGGGCCTCCTCTCCTTCTCCGGATCCCCGGGGGAGCGCCACACCCTCGAGGCGCGGAGGGTGCGGCTCGACTTCGCCGGCGCCCCGGCCGCGCCGCGGCGTCTGCGGGCGGAAGGGTCTGTCCGCTGGGGCCTCCACCCGGCGGCCGGGGGGGGAACGGAGCGGAGGCTCGAGTCCGAGCGGCTGGAGATCGAGTTCGCCGGCGACGGGGGGCGCCCGCTCACCGCCGAGGCCGGGGGCGGCGTGCGGGTTTCGGAGCTGGAGCCGGGGTCGGCGCTCGAGCGCACCCTCTCCTCCGCGCGGATGCGCTTCACCTTCTTCCCCGGGAGCGGCCGTCCGCGCGGGGTGGAGGCCGAGGGGGGGGTCCGCACCCTTTTCGAAACCGCCGCGGCGGAGGGGGGCGGGCGGGATCGGCTGGAGACCGCGAGCGAGCGGATGAGCGTGCGCTTCGCGGAGCGGGACGGGGAGAGCGTCGTCGAGCACGCCGCGCAGGAGGGGGATTTCTCCTACCGCGACGCCGCCTACTCCGCCTCCGCCGAGCGATGCGACTACGAGGCCGCCACGGACACCCTGACCCTCCTGGGCGGGGTGAGGGTGGTCGAGGCCTCTGCCGTCACGACCGGCGCGCGCGCCACCTACGGGCGGGCGGAAAAGGTGCTGCGCTTCACCGGCGGGGTCCGGTCGGTCCTTTCCGGCGGCGCGGGGGAACTGCTCGGGGGCCTGGGCCGCTCTCCCGTGGTCATCACCGCCCCGGGGCTCGAGCTCCGGGGCGCGGAGGGGGGGGAGCCCGGGGCCGTCCGCTACGAGGGGGGGGTGCGGGTGCTGGGGGAGAGCCAGCAGCTCGAGGCCCGGACGCTCGAGATCGCGGCCGGGAAGGGGACGCTCCAGGCTTCGGGCGGGGTGCTGCACCGGATCTTCCCCGGCCCGCAAGGGAAGGGGGCCTCCCTCCGGGGGGCCGTCATCCATAGCGAGGGGGTGGGCTATCGGCGGCACCTCGTCACCTACTCGGGGGGGGTGCGGCTCGAGTCGGAGGACGTCCGGCTCGAGGCGCGCGAGATCGACGTGTGGATCGACCCGGAGAAAAGCGACATCCGGCGCGCCGAGGCGCGGGGGGAGGTGCGGATCGGGCACCTGGGGAGAGAGGGGCGGGGGGATTCGGCCGAGTGGCTCCCGGCCCAGGGACGCTTCGTCATCGTCGGCCGCCCGGCCGTCATCGACGACCCGGAGCGGGGGCGCTCGCTCGCGCGTCGATTGACATACTTCCAGGCCGATGATAGGATTCTGCTCGGGGAGTGATGGATCTGATCTAAGTATTGTTATTTCAAATATTTAAATTGGGCAAAGTGCATGCTGCAGGCGACCGGATTGACCAAGTCCTACCGGGGCAGGCGAGTGGTCGACGACGTGAGTCTCGGGCTCGCCCCGGGGGAGATCGTCGGGCTCCTGGGCCCGAACGGGGCGGGCAAGACCACGACCTTCCACATGATGGTGGGACTGGCCTCCCCCGACGGGGGCCGCGTCCTGCTCGAGGGGGAGGACATCACGCGGCTCCCCATGTACCGGCGCGCGCGCGCCGGGATCAGCTACCTGCCGCAGGAGGCTTCCGTCTTCCGCAAGCTGACGGTGGGGGAGAACATCCTCTGCATCGCCGAGACCCTCCCCCTCACCCCCGCCGGGCGGGAGGAGCGCGTGGTCGCGCTCCTCGAGGAATTCGGCATCGATCACCTGCGCCACCAGGGGGCCCACACCCTTTCGGGGGGGGAGCGGCGGCGGCTGGAGATCGCGCGCGCCCTGGTCCTGACCCCCCGCTTCATCCTCCTCGACGAGCCCTTCGCCGGGATCGATCCCCTGGCCGTGGTGGACATCCAGCGCATCGTGGGCGCGCTCAGCCGCCAGGGGATCGGGATCCTCATCACCGACCATAATGTCCGGGAGACTTTGAATATCACCGACCGTGCCTATATAATAAACAACGGAAAGATCTTACGAGAAGGATCTCCCGACGCGCTGACGCGTGACGATGAGGTGAGAAGAGTGTACCTCGGCGAGAATTTCAGGCTGGCTTAGGCGCCTATGAACCGGAGACATTTTCTGAGGCAGAGTCTGGATCTTCGTCTCACGCAGAGACTGGCCCTTACCCCCTCTCTTTTGCAGAAGATCGAGCTGCTGCAGCTGAACAAGCTGGAGCTCCAGGAGATGCTCAACCAGGAACTGATGCAGAACCCGGTCCTCGAGGAGGCGGCGGAACCGCCGCCCGACACCGGGATGGACACGGGACCCGAGGAGACGCCCCCGGCCGAAAGCGCGCCCGCAGGGGAGCGCGACTCCTTCGAGGAGATCGATTTCCGCTATTTCTTCGACGAGTACCTCGACACCGGGTACCGCAGCCGCGAGGCGGAGGACCCGGACAAGCCGGGGTTCGAGGCCTTCCTCACCCGCGCCCCCTCGCTCTCGGACCACCTCGAGTGGCAGCTGGGGCTCACCGACGTCCCCGCGCGCCTGGCGGAGATCGCGCGCCACATCATCGGCAACCTGAACGAGGACGGCTACCTCCTGATCGGGCTCGAGGAACTGGCCGCCACGGCCGGGGCGACGGAGGAGGAGGCCGAGGCGGCGCTCCGGGTGGTGCAGGCGATGGACCCGATCGGCGTCGCCGCCCGGGACCTGCGCGAATGCCTGCTCCTGCAGCTCGGGAGCCTCGGGCTGATGGACACGCTCGAGCGCCGGATGGTGGAGGAGTGTTTGCCGCTCCTCGAAAACCGCCGCTACAAGGAGATCGCCGCGCATACCGGGGCCTCCTTCGAGGAGGTGCTCGAGGCGGTGGAGGGGATCCGGCGGCTGATCCCGCGCCCGGGGCAGAAGTACAACGCGGCCGCCCCCAGCTACGTGGAACCCGAGGTGACGATCGTCAAGGTGGACGATGAGTTCCTCGTGCTCCCCAACGACGACGGGATGCCGCAGCTCCGGCTGAGCCCCTCCTACCGCGACCTGCTCAAGAGCAACGGGGTCAACGGGGAGACCCGGGCCTTCCTGAAGGAGAAGTTCCGCTCCGCCGTGGACCTGCTCCGCAGCGTCAGCCAGCGCAAGCAGACGATCTACCGCGTCAGCGTGGCCATCGTCAACCGGCAGCGCGAGTTCCTGGAGCACGGGATGAGCCGCCTGCGCCCGATGCTGATCAAGGACGTGGCGGAAGAGCTGGGGGTGCACAGCTCCACCATCAGCCGCGTGGTCACCAACAAGTACGTGGACACCCCCCAGGGGGTGATGGAATTGAGAAAGTTCTTCACCATGGGGGTGGAAAACCCCGCGGGGGAGGACCTCTCGATCGTGCAGGTCAAACTCAAAATCAAATCGATCATAGAGGGGGAAAGCAAGAGCAAGCCCTATTCGGACAACCAGATCGGGCAGATGCTGCGCCGGGACAACATCTTCATCACCCGGCGCACGGTGGCCAAATACCGGGAGCAGATGCAGATCGCCGGGTCGCGCGAGCGCAGGCTCGAGTACCTGGTCTGACCGGCCCCGGTCTGACGGCCCCGGGCCGTCTAGGGTATGGGAATCCTGGAAGAAACATTCAGCCTGGAAGGGGAATACCATGAAGGTGGAAATCACCGGCAGACGAATACTGATTACGCCCGCGCTCCGCGCGTATGTCCTGAAGAAGCTGCGCAAGTTCACCAAGGTATTCGGGGAGGATATCCAGTTCCACGTCGTCGTCGACGTGGAGAAGAACCGGCAGAAGGCCGAAATCCTGCTGAAGACGAAGATGCTGAGCCTCGCCGGCAAGGGGCAGTCCGATGACATGTACAACTCGATCATGGAGGCGATCGAGAAGCTCGAACGCCAGGCGCTCAAGCACAAGGGGAAGCTGATCGAGGGGAAGCGCCAGCGGGCGAAGGCGAAATCGGTGGCCACCAAGCTCGGGATCGGGGAGCCCACCAGCCGCTCCCTGGCGCCCAAGAGCGCCGTCGTGCGCGAGGAGACGGTGCAGAAAAAGCCGATGACGGTCGAGGAGGCCGCGCTGGAACTCGCCGGCTCCGACTACGGCTTCGTCGCCTTCCGGAATGCCGATTCCGGGGAGGTCAACATCCTGTACCGGCGCAAGGACGGGTCGATGCGCCTCGTCCACACCCGCTAGACCGAAAGCGGGGGGCGGAGCCGGGGTCGCGCCCGGCGCGCCCCCCGGGACAGCCATGAACGATTCCACCACGTCCGGCCTCCCGGGCTCCGGGGTCACGGTCGGCGAACTGCTGAGCGACCCCGCCCTGGAGCTCAACCTCGAGCTCCTGCAGGGGCACGAGGGGATCTCCAACCGGATCCGCTCCCCGCGCCCGCAGAAGCTGGGGATGGCCCTGGTCGGCAGCTCGGGCGGGGTGCACCCCGACCGGGTGCAGGTCATCGGCGGCACCGAGGCGGGCTACCTCGCCTCGCTCGACGACGAGGACCGGGGCCGGGCGATCGAGCGGCTCAGGAAATACGACATCTGCTGCATCGTGGTCACCCAGGGGGTGGAGATCCCGGCCGGCCTGCTCGAGCTCGCGGCCGGGCGGCGGATCCCCGTCATCCGGAGCGGGGCCCCGGGCGACGGCTCCATCGAAAAGATCGCGCGCTACCTCGAGCGGCGCCTGGCCCCGCGGATCACGGTCCACGGGGGGCTGCTCGAGATCTTCGGCCTGGGCGTCGTCATCCTCGGCCCCTCCGGCATCGGCAAGAGCGAGTGCGCGCTGGAGCTGGTGCTCAAGGGGCACCGCCTGATCGCCGACGACTACCTCGAGATCACCCGGCAGGGGGCGCAGGCGCTCTCGGGGGAGGGGGGGAAGGCGCTGCCGCACCACATGGAGCTGCGGGGCTTGGGCATCATCGACATCCGGGAGATGTTCGGCATCTCCGCGACCGGCACCTCCCAGGCGATCGACTTCATCGTGCGCCTGGAGCGCTGGCGCTCCGACGCCGAGTACGACCGGCTGGGGCTGGAGCGCTCGAGCGTGGAGTGGCTCGGGGTGAGCGTCCCGGTGATCGACCTCCCGGTGGCCCCCGGGCGCAACGTCGCCACCCTGGTGGAGGTGGCCGCCCGCATCTACCTGCTGCAGCAGCGGGGGCACAAGACCAACCTGCTGCAGCACGATTCCTGACCGTCTGGTACAATGCGGGCACTGAATCCCGGCGGGGAGAGAGGGGGCGCATGGCACTCGAGGACCTGGTCATCGTCACGGGCATGAGCGGGAGCGGGAAGGGGACGGTCCTCAAGACCTTCGAGGACCTGGGCTTCTTCTGCGTCGACAACCTCCCGGTGCCGCTGATGCGGAAATTCCTGGAGGTGTTCAACGTCTCGGGCGGCGTCTTCAAGCGCGCGGCCCTCGTCATCGACATCCGCGCCGGGGAGGGGCTGTCCGACCTCGTGCGCATGCTGGCCGAACTGCGCCAGTCCTCCTTCCGCCTCTTCGTCCTCTACCTCGAGGCGCGGGACGAGGTCGTGGTGCGGCGCTTCAGCGAGACACGCCGGCCGCACCCGCTGATCGGCGGGGGATCGATCCGGGACGCGATCCGCAGGGAGCGGCGGCGGCTCGGGAAGCTGAAGGAGCTGGCCGACGTGACGATCGACACCTCCGACCTGACCGTGCACAAGGTCAAGGCGATCGTGGCGCAGAAGTTCCGCGGCCGCTCCGCGGGCTCGGGCCTGAAGGTGGTGGTGATGAGCTTCGGCTACAAGCACGGCATCCCGCTCGAGGCCGACCTGGTCTTCGACGCCCGGTTCCTCCCCAACCCCTTTTTCGTTCCGCGCCTGCGGGGGTCGACCGGGCGGGACCGGAGGGTGAAGACCTTCCTCCGCTCCTTCCCCGAGACCGGGGAGTTCGTCGGGAGGGTGGGGGACCTGCTGCGGTACCTCCTCCCCCATTACCAGCGGGAGGGGAAGAGCCAGGTTACCGTCGCCGTGGGGTGCACGGGGGGGCGGCACCGCTCCGTCTTCATCGCCGAGGAGCTCGGAAAGGTGCTGAAGGGGCCGAAGCGCAGCCTGCAGGTGCTGCACAGGGACGAAGGGAGCTGACATGATCGGGGCGCTGGTGGTGACACACGGGCAGCTGGGGCAGGAACTGGTGGCGGCCGCGGAGATGATCGTGGGGGAGATCGCCCACATCCGCGCGATCTCGATCGGCTGGCACGACGACGTCAACGAGGCGCAGAAGGACATCGAGCGCCGCATCGCCGAGCTGGACGGGGGGAAGGGGGTGCTGGTGTTGACCGACATGTTCGGCGGCACCCCCAGCAACATCGCCTTCGCGCTCCACGAACCGGGGAAGATCGACATCGTGACCGGGGTCAACCTCCCGATGATCATCAAGATCGTCAGCCAGAAGGAGGCGGACTCGCTGGAATCGCTCGCCCGCACCGTGCGCGACCAGGGGCGCAGGAGCATCGCCACCGCCGGCGATTTCCTCGACGCATGATCCGCCGCACGATGGAGGTGTCCAACCGGCTGGGGCTGCACGCGCGCGCGGCGGCCAAGCTGGTGCGCCTGGCCTCGCGCTTCGAGAGCGAGGTGCACCTCGCGCGCGAGGGGGCCGACCAGCGGATCGATTCCAAGAGCATCCTGGGGGTGCTGATGCTGGCCGCCTCCCGGGGGACCCGCCTGGTGGTGAGCGTCGAGGGGGAGGACGAGGCGGAGGCGGAGCGCGCGATCCGCCGCCTTTTCGAGAGCGGGTTCGGGGAGGAGGCGTGATGGCGCCGAAGCCTGAAATCATCCTCCGGGGGCACGGCGTGTCGCCGGGCGTCGTCTGGGGGCGGGCGCTCAAGATCGACAGCCACAACCGCGTGATCCCGAAGGTGGAGGTGGCGGACCCGGAGGCGGAGATCGCCCGGTTCCTCGCGGCGGTCGAGCTGTCGAAGATCCAGCTGCAGGGGCTCAAGGGGCGGCTCGAGGAGAAGGTGGGGGTCGAGCACGGCGTCATCCTCGACGCCCACTTCCTGATCCTGGACGACCGGGTGCTGCACGAGGAGATCATCGCCGCCATCCGCGGGGAGCGGGCGAACGCCGAGTGGGCCGTCACCGAGGCGACCGACCGGCTGATTGCGGCCTACGAGTCGCTCGAAGACGAATACTTCCGCGAGCGGCACAGCGACATCGAGCACGTGGCCGAGCGGATGCTCGTGAACCTCTCGGGCGACCGCTCCTTCAGCCTGGAGCGGCTGCCGGAGGACGTCATCCTGGTCGCGCGCGACTTCAACCCCTCGAACTTCGCCACCATGGACCTCGGGCGGGTGCGGGGGCTGGTGCTCGAGTCGGGGGGGCGCACCTCCCACACCGCCATCCTCAGCCGCGGGCTGCGGCTCCCCGCCGTCATGGGGCTCCGCGACGTCCTCTCCTCGGTGGCGACGGGCGACCTGCTCCTCGTCAACGGCGACGGGGGTCAGGTGATCGTCCATCCCGCGCCCGGGCACCTCGAGAACGCCCGGCACCAGAAGGAAGCGCTCGCGGCCGCGGCCGAATCCCCGGGCCCCGAGGGGACGGCGGCGGCGACGGCCGACGGGGTGGCGCTCTCGCTCAGGGCCAACACGGAACTCCCGCACGAGCTGACGGCCGCCGTGGCCTGCGGCGCCGAGGGGATCGGGCTCTACCGCTCCGAATTCCTCTACTTCGCCCACCCGAACGGCTTCCCCTGCATGGAGGAGCAGCGGTCGGTCTACGCGACCCTGGCGCTCGCCATGAGCCCCCACCCCGTGGCCATCCGCACCCTGGACGCCGGGGCGGAGCGGCTGCCGGAGGGGGAGGAGCGGCTGACCAACCCGAGCATGGGGCTGCGGGGGATCCGGTTGAGCCTCGAGCACCGGGACGTTTTCCGCGAGCAGGTCGAGGCGATCCTGCGGGCCGCGGGGGAGGGGAACATCGAGATGGTGCTCCCGATGGTATCCACCGTGGAGGAGATCTGGCAGGCCCGGGACCTCGTCGCCCGGGTCCGGGCGGAGCTCGAGGACTCGGGTTTTTCGCCCGTCCCGGTGCCGCTCGGGGTGATGATCGAGGTCCCGGCGGCGGTGCTGGTGCTCGAGAACCTGGCGCGGGAGGCCGATTTCCTCTGCGTCGGGACCAACGACCTGATCCAGTACGTGATGGCGGCCGACCGGGGGAACCCGGCGGTGGCCTACCTTTGCCAGCCGTTGCACCCCTCGGTGCTCTCGTGCCTCGGGCGCATCGCCGAGGTCGCCGGGCGGATGCAGAAGCCGGTGCGGATCTGCGGCGAAATCTCCTCGAACCCCTTCTTCGCCGTCCTCCTGGTGGGGATGGGGTTCCGGCAGCTGAGCATGACGCCCCTGGCCATCCCCGCCATCCGCCGCGCCCTCGGGGAGGTCCCGCTCGAGGACGCCCGCCGGGTGGCCGAACGCGCCCTGACCCTGGCCACCGCCGCCCAGGTGTACGAGTACCTGGTCCCCGAGGTCTCCCACCTGATCCCGACCGACCTGTCCACCTACGAAAAGGAGATCCGCCCGACCAACGGCAGGCATGAATAGACTCCGGTTCCCGGGGCCGCAGCCCCGGGAACCGGCCGTGATGCGGGCTTACAGGTGGATCATCGTGGCCTTGAGGACCCCTTCGGTGGCGACCAGCTCCCTGAGCACGGCGTCGCTCACCTCGCCGTCGACGCTCACGAACGAAACCGCCTTCTCCCCCTTGCGGCTCCACTGCATGGCGGCGATGTTGATGCCGTGGCCGCCCAGCAGGGTGCCGATCCGCCCGATGGTGCCGGGCATGTCGATGTTCTGGATGGCGATCACGTAGGGCGTCGGCTCGAAGTCGAGCTGGTAGCCGAAGAAGTCGACGATCCGCAGCTCCTCGCGGGCGAAGACGGTGCCCGAGATCTCGCGCGTGCAGCTCCTCGAGTGGAAGCGGACGGTGATCAGGTTGGTGTACTTGTCGAGGTGGGTGCTGCGGCTCTCGACCAGCTCGATCCCCATCCCCGTGGCGATCAGCTCGGCGTTGACGTAGTTGACCGTCTCCTTGACGACCGGGTCGAGGAGCCCCTTGAGCACCGACAGCGACAGCACCTTCGTCTCCTTGTCGGCCAGGTCCCCCGAGTAGACGATCTCCACCTTCTCCACGGTCTCCTTCTCCACCTGGTAGTAGATCCTCCCCAGCATCTCCGCCAGGGTCAGGTAGGGCCGAAGCTGCTCGAGGTCGCCGCTCTTGAGCGGGGGCATGTTGACGGCGGCCACCATCTTCCCCTGGAGGGCGTCACCGACCAGCTTCGTGATGGCGGTCCCCACGTTGTAGTTGGCCTCCTCGGTCGAGGCGCCCAGGTGCGGCGTGACGATCACGTTGTCCAGTTCCAGGAGCGGGTTCTGGTACGTCTGCTCCTCGGGGGGCTTGTCGTACCCCGGCTCCGGGTCGAGCACGTCGATGCCGGCCCCCGCCACGTGCCCGCTCCGGAGGGCGGCGACCAGGGCCGCCTCGTTGATCAGCCCGCCGCGGGCGGCGTTGACGACGTAAACCCCCTTCTTGCACAGGGCCAGTTCCCGCTCCCCCACCATGCCGATCGTCTCGGCCGTCTTCGGGGTGTGGATCGTGACCAGGTCGGCGCGCCGGAGCAGGTCGTCGAGGTCGGCGCACTTCTCCACCCCGACCCGGGCGAACTTGTCGTCGGTGATGTAGGGGTCGTAGGCGATCGCCTTCATGTTGTGCCCGATCAGCTTGCGCGCCACGATCGACCCGATCCGCCCCAGCCCGATGATGCCCACGGTCTTGCCGTCCAGCTCCCGGCCGATGTACTTGTTGCGGCGGAAGTCGCGCGCGCGGCAGGCGGCGCTGGCCCGGGTCAGGTTGCGGAAGAGGGCGCAGGCCATGGCGATGGCGAGCTCGCCGGCGGCCATGGTGTTGCTCTCGGGGGTGTTGACGACGATGATGCCCCTCTCGGTGCAGGCGTCGACGTCGATGTTGTCGATGCCGTTGCCCGCGCGCCCGGCCACCCGGAGCCGCGTCCCGCGCTCGATCAGCTCCCGGTTCACCTTCGTGACGCTCCGGACGATGATGGCGTCGTACTGGTCTATGATGTCGAGCAGTTCCTGGCGGGAGATACCGTAGCGGACGTCGAGGTCGAAGCCCTCCGCGCGGAGGTACTGCAGCCCCTCCTCTGCGATTCTCTCGGTGACGATGATCTTCATGAATGTGCCTTTCCGTGAAAATGCCCGGCCGCGGTGCGCGGCCGGGGTCCTATTTGGCTGTCTTGGGGTTTTCGGCCGCCGCCCGGACGCGCTGGGGCGTCATCGGCATGTGGAACGCCCTCACCCCGGTCGCGTCGAACAGGGCGTTGGCGATCGCTCCCCCCACCGGGACGACGGCCGGCTCCCCGCCCCCCTGCGGGTCGAGCGCGTCGTTTTTTACCAGGAACGCGTCGATCTTCGGGAGCATGGAAAACCGGGGGATCCGGTACTGGTGGAAATTGGTGGTGAGGATCTTCCCCCCCTCGAATTCGATATCCTCCGTCAGGGTGTAGCCGAGGCCCATGGTGATGCACCCCTCCATCTGCATGACGGACCCCTTCGGGTTGACCGACACCCCCATTTCCTGGGCGGCGGTGACGCGCCGCACCGCGATCCGCCCGCCGTCGACGGCGACCTCGGCGATCTCGGCCACGTAGCTGCCGGCGTCGATGCCGCACGCCATCCCGATCCCGCGCCGCGACGGGGCGGGGGCGGGGGAGTAGCCGAAGCGCTTCGCCGCCTCCTCGAGCACGCGCCGCATGCGCGCGTCGGAGGTGTTTTGGAGCCGGAACTCGAGCGGGTCCGCCCGGAGGTGGGCGGCCATGATGTCGACCTGGCTCTCGCGGGCGAACACGTTGATGTTGGCGCCCGGGGCGCGCCAGGTGCCGGTGTTGAACGGGTGGGTGCCCGGCATCCCCATCCACCCCCCGTAGACCCGCATCAGGTTGTGGGGGACGTCGTAGAACTGCTCGGCGCTCCGGTTCCCGGCGTAGTAGACCTCGTAGTCCCAGAGGCAGATCTTTCCGGCGGAGTCGACGCCCGAGCGGATTTTCACGATGGCGGCGGGGCGGAAAGCGTCGTAGAAGAACTCCTCCCTGCGGTCGAAGGCCACCATCACCGGTCTCCCGGTCACGACGGCCAGGCGGGCGGCCTCGTGCGCCTCGTTGGTGATGCTCTTCCCCCCGAAGGCCCCGCCGAGGTGGGGGGGGATGACGCGCACCTTCTCCGGCGCCATCTTGAGCTGCGAGGCGATCTGGGGCTGGGCCATGAAGGGGGTCTGGGTGGAGAGCCAGACGGTGAGGGTGTCCCCCTCCATCCGGGCCAGGGCGGTGTGCGGCTCCATCGGGGCGTGCGCCCCGTACCCGTTGTAGTACGCATGCTCGAAGATCTGGACCGCCGCCTTCTCCCCCTCGGCGAGGTCCCCCCGCCGCTCCTGGGGCTGGGGCTTGGGCGCCTTCTCGAGCAGATAGGTGAAAATACTGTTATGATCAACATCTACAGAAGGAACATCATATTCAGCTTTAACTTTTGAGCGGGCCAGCCGGGCCGTTTCGGGGTCCTCAGCCAGGAGGGCGACGAGCCCCTCCTCCCTTACCAGGCGCACCCCGGGGACCTTCTCGGCCTCCGAGGTGTCGATCGTTTTGAGGGTCGCGCCGTGGGCCGGGGGGCGCAGCACGGCGGCGTAGAGCATTCCGGGAAAGCGCAGGTCGCCGGTGTATTTCGCCGCCCCCGTGACCTTGGCGCGCCCGTCGAGGCGCTCGACCGGCTGGCCGATCACCCTGAACTCGGCCGGGGTATGGAGCGCCGGCTTGCGCGCGGCCTTGCGCGCGATCTTCTGTCCCCGCGCGAGCTCGCCGTAGGCCACCCGTTTGCCCGAACCCGCCACCTCGCCGTTCTCCGCCTTCAACCCGGTGACGGGGAGGGAGAGGCGCTCGGAACCGAGCTCTAGCAGGATTTCGCGCGCCTCGGCCGCGGCCGAGCGGAGGGCGGCGCCGTAGACCCGGACCGACATCGACCCGAAGGTCCCCATGTCCCAGGGGCAGAGGGCGGTGTCGCCCATGACCATGTCGATCGAGTCGACGGAGACGGCGAGTTCCTCGGCCGCCATCTGGGCCAGGGCGGTGGTGTTGGCCTGCCCCATCTCGACCTTGCCCGAAAAGACGGTGACGCGCCCGTCCTCCCCGATCCGGAGGTAGGCGTTCCAGTCCGACTCCCCGGCGGGGGGGCCGAAGCCCGGCATCTTCCCCTTGGGCGCCTGGGCGTGTCCCTGGGCGGTGAAAAAGACCACGATGCCGCTTCCCACGAATTTCGCGAAGTCGCGGCGGGAGTAGCGGGGCGCGTATGGATTCTCCTTCATCATCCCCTCCTTTCGCGGCCGACGCTCTCGATCGCCTCCACGATGCGCTTGTGCGCCCCGCAGCGGCAGAGGTTGTTTTCCATCCCGGCGAGGATCTCCCCGCGCGTCATCTTCGGGTTCTTTTCGAGCAGGGCCGCGGCGTTCATGAGCATCCCCGGGGTGCAGAAGCCGCACTGGACCGCCCCGTGCTCGATAAACGCCTGCTGGAGCGGGTGGAGCTTCTCCCCGTCGGCCAGCCCCTCGATGGTGGTCACCGTCTTCCCGGCCACGCTCTTGACGTCGGCCATGCAGGAGCGCACCGCCTCCTTGTCGACCAGGACGGTGCAGGCCCCGCAGATGCCCGTCCCGCACCCGTACTTGGTCCCGGTCAGCCCGAGTTCGGTCCGGAGCACCCAGAGGAGCTTCCGGTCCCCCTCGACCTCGACCGCCGTCTTTTTTCCGTTCAGCGTAAAACGTATGGTCTCCTTCATCGTTTCCCCCCCGTCTGGCTGATGGAATAAGTCTTTTATTCTATCAAAACCCGGCCCCCGGCGCTCGAAAAAGAAGCCCCCGATTTCGCTGCCCCCTCCCGCCTCCCTGTACTAAGATAGCGCCGCTGAACCCCCGCGCTCCGGCGCCCAGGAAAGAAAAGTGTGAACCCGAAAAGGTGAGCAACCCTAACCCGAAAAATTCATGAAGAGATAAAACAAAAAGCCCCTTCGTGCGTATAACTACTTGAGACCAATCAAGTTGCATACCACAAAAGAGGCTTTTTGATGACTCAATCTACCACACAGCCTGTACTTTTCGGAACACATTTT